>DAOQNO010000312.1:0-2324 GCA_035332125.1 Elusimicrobiota bacterium
ATTCCCAGGCCCATGGTGGCGATCATGTACCGGGCGAAGGATCGCCGGTCGTCCCGCTGGATGGCGGCCAAGGCCAGGACCATGGTGAAACTGGACAGGATCAGGAGGAAGGTGTTCACCGTGGCCAGGGGCCGACCCATGACCTCCTCCGACGGAACGCCGAAATTGGGGCTTCCCATGCGCAGGACGATGAAGGCGCTGATGAAGGCGCCGAAGAGCATGATTTCCGACGACAAGAACACCCACATCCCCAGTTTGCCGGAGGGAATGGGCGTCGACGGCGGAAAGGACGGCGCGGCGGATTCGGACATCAGTTTTTCTCCCATTGGGGCCAAAAATCCTTGGCGCGGCCCGGAACGCTGTATTCGTAGGGCGCCCGGTGGGCCGAAGGAACGGAGGGGAAATTGCCGTGGGGCGGCGGCGACGGGCAGGCCCATTCCAGGGTCGTGGCGTCCCAAGGGTTTTCCCGGGCGACGGCGCCCTTCGTCATGGATTTAAAGAAATTATAGAGGAAGGGGATCTGGAACAACAACAGCAGGATCGCGGACGCCAGCTGGTAGGGGCTTAAAAACTGGGTGGTCAGGTTATGGGTTTGAACCGTCGGATCGTAGAGGCGCCGTTGCATGCCGGCCAATCCCTGAATGAACATCGGGAGAAAGATGCCGTTCATGCCGATCAACGTGCCCCAAAAGTGGATTTGGCCCAGCCGATCGTCCATGGAGCGGCCGAACATTTTCGGAAACCAATGATAAACGCCGGCCATCAAGGCGATGATGGTTCCGGTGACGACCACGTAGTGGAAGTGGCCGATGACGTAATACGTGTCGTGCAAATAGATGTCCGTCGGCAGGAAGCCCAGGGGAAGCCCGGTGAGGCCCCCGATACCGAACATGGGGAGGAAAGCCAGGGCGAAAAGCATGGGCACCGTGAAACGAATCTTTCCGCCCCAGAGGCTGAAGAGCAGGCAACTCAGGATGGCGACGGAGGGAATGGAAATCACCATGGTCGTCGTCATAAAGAACATGCTGAGGGAGGTTTTCATTCCGCTCACAAACATGTGGTGGGCCCACACGAGAAAGGAGAAAACACCGACGAAGATCATGGAGCCGACCATCGTCGTGTAGCCGAAAAGCGGTTTGCGGGTGTTGGCGGCGATGATCTCCGACACGATTCCCATGGCCGGAAGGACCAACACGTAGACTTCCGGGTGGGCCAAAAACCAGAACAGGTGCTGCCAGAGCAGCGGGCTGCCGCCGCCCACCCGGTCCAACGTTTTTCCGCCGACCACCAACCCCATGGGAAGGTAAAAGCAGGTTCCGGCCACCCGGTCCAACAACTGAAGGATGGCCCCCGATTGAAGAACGGGAAACGCGAACAGCAGTAGAATCGCCGTGACCAATTGGGCCCAGACAAAAAGCGGCAGCCGGGACCAGGTGAGCCCCGGCGCCCGCAGGTTGACCGTGGTGACGATGAAATTGATGGACCCCAGGAGCGAGGAAGTGATCAGGAACGTCATGCCGATCAACCAAATCGTCTGACCCGGGTTGATGTCCGACAGGGGCGGGTAGGAGGTCCACCCCGATTGGGCGGGGCCGCCCGGGAGGACGAAGCTCAGGAGCATCACGACGCCGCCCATGGCGTAAACCCAATAACTGCTCATGTTGAGCCGCGGGAAAGCCATGTCCGGGGCGCCGATTTGAAGGGGCAAGAAATAGTTGCCGAAGAAGCCGACGCCCAGGGGAACGACCCCCAGGAAAATCATGATGGTTCCGTGCATGGCGCCCAATTGATTGTAGAGGGCCGGCAACATGACCCCGCCCGGGGCAATGGCGTCCGGCAGGAGGCCGCCGATCAAGGGAAGCGGGCGGCCGGGAAAGGCCAGTTGCCAGCGCATTAATAGGATGAAGGCGAAGCCCAGGAGGAGGAAGGCCATGGAGGTGAAGAGGTACTGCAACCCGATCACCTTGTGATCGAGGCTGAAAACGTAAGTGCGCCAAAAGCTTTTTTGTCGAGGCTCTTCGTGCATGAGGGGTTTACTCCGACCAGTCGCTGGCGGCGACCACTTTGGGTTTCGCGGCGGCCTTGGCCTGTGAAACGCCGGCCCACCATTGGGCGTATTCTTCCGGGGTCTGCACCACGATTTCGCCCCGCATCACGTAATGGCCCGCCCCGCAAAGCTGGGCGCAACCGATTTCAAAACGGCCGACCCGGTTGGGTTCGAACCACAGGGGAATCTTCATGCCGGGCACGACGTCCTGTTTCACCCGGAACTCCGGAACAAAAAAACTGTGGATGACGTCCTTGGACGTCATCTGAAGAATGGT
>DAOQNO010000313.1:0-2320 GCA_035332125.1 Elusimicrobiota bacterium
CAATTGGCCGCCTTCCTCAAAGCCCACGTAGCCCGGCGGGGCGCCGATGAGCCGGCTCACCGCGTGGCGCTCCATGTACTCCGACATGTCGATGCGGACCATGGCCCGCTCGTCGTCGAAAAGAAACTCCGCCAGGGCCCGAGCCAATTCGGTTTTCCCCACGCCCGTGGGGCCCAGGAACAGGAAAGACCCAAGGGGCCGGTTGGGGTCGCCCAGTCCCGAACGGGACCGGCGGATGGCGTCGGCCACGGCCTGCACGGCCTCGTTTTGCCCGACGACGCGGTTATGCAATTCGTCCTCGAGCTTTAAAAGTTTGGCCATTTCGCCTTGGAGCATCTTTGTGACGGGAATGCCCGTCCACTTGGACACCACCTGGGCGACGTCTTCCTCGTCCACCTCTTCCTTGAGCATCTTGGTGTCTTTCTGCACGCCGGCCAGGCGGTCCTGGGCTTCCTTCATCTGTTTTTCCAACTGCGGGCGCTTGCCGAAGCGGAGCTCCGCGGCTTTGCCCAAATCCCCCCCGCGCTCGGCTTTTTGTTCGTCGAGCTTCAACGCTTCCAACTCGCCTTTGATGGCGCGGATGCGGGCGACGGCGACCTTCTCCACCTCCCACTGCTTTTTCATGTCGGCGGAGGATTTTTTGAGCTCGGCCATGTCCTTTTCGAGCTTGTCCAGGCGCTCCTTGCTGGGGGCGTCGGACTCTTTCTGAAGGGCGCGCTTTTCGATTTCCAGTTGGCGAAGCTTGCGCTCCACCTCGTCCAGCTCCACGGGCATGGAGTCGATCTCCATCCGAAGGCGGCTGGAGGCCTCGTCCACCAGGTCAATGGCTTTGTCCGGCAAAAAGCGGTCGGCGATGTAGCGGTGGGACAGCGTGGCCGCGGCCACGAGCGCCCCGTCTTTGATGCGAACGCCGTGGTGCACCTCGTATTTCTCCTTTAGCCCCCGGAGAATGGCGATGGTTTGATCGACGGTCGGTTCCCCCACGGTGATGGGCTGGAAGCGGCGCTCCAGGGCGGCGTCTTTTTCAATGTGCTTTTTGTATTCGTCCAGGGTCGTGGCGCCCACGCAACGGAGTTCCCCCCGGGCCAGCATGGGTTTAAGCAGGTTGGCGGCGTCCATGGCGCCCTCGGTGGCGCCGGCGCCCACGATGGTGTGGAGCTCGTCGATAAAGAGGATGACGTTGCCGCCGGCGTCCTTCACTTCTTTCAGGACGGCCTTCAGGCGGTCTTCAAATTCCCCCCGGTATTTGGCCCCGGCGATCAGGGCGCCCATGTCCAGGGAAATGACCTTTTTGTCCTTGAGCCCCTCGGGCACATCGCCCGAGACCACGCGCTGGGCCAGGCCCTCGGCGATGGCGGTTTTGCCCACGCCGGGCTCGCCGATCAAGACGGGGTTGTTTTTGGTGCGGCGGGAGAGCACCTGCACCACCCGGCGGATTTCCTCGTCCCGGCCGATAACGGGGTCCAGTTTCCCCTGGCGGGCGGCCTCGGTCAAGTCCCGGCCGTATTTCTCCAGGGCCTGGTATTTGGCCTCCGGGTTCTCGTCCGTGACGCGGTGCGTGCCGCGAATGGCCGACATGGCTTGAAGGGCCTGGTCCCGGGAGAGGCCCAGGGCCCGGGCGAAGTCTTTGTCCGCCTCTAGGAGGCCGAGCAAGAAATGCTCGGGGGAGATGAAATCGTCTTTGAGGGTTTTGGCCTCGCGCTCGGCGGCCAGGAGGGCCTCGCGGAAGGAGGCGGTGGTGGTCAACTGGGTGTTGCCCTTGACCACCGGGACGCGGCCCAGGGCGGACTCTATATAGGAACGGGCCTTGGACAGGGAAACCCCGGCCTTTTCCAGAATATCGGGGACGATGTGCCCCTCCACCGCCAGGAGGGCGTGGGCCAAATGAGCCGCGTCCACCTGCTGGTGACTGCGTTTAAGAGCTTCCTGTTGGGTTTCCTGCAGGACTTCCTGGGATTTGAGGGTGTATTTGTCGGCCATGGGGCGCCTCCGAAATTCTACCGTCGAGACTGACCTATTTTATCAGACTTAGCACTCAAAGTCAATGAGTGCTAGTTTCGTTTTTCTTTCCCCACAACCAAACCACCATCATGGGTCTCCCCCCCGCCCACACCCTGCACCGACTTCCAAGGCGCTCCGGACCAGCGGCCATGCCGCGCCTTTCCACATATTGGCACCGCAACTAGCGGCACAACCCCAGGTGTCCGGAGCTCTGCGACGGGCCGCCCTGAACCCGGGGTTTCCTTAGCAAAGATCAAATCAACGTCGTGGGCCTTCCCGGCCCACACCCGGCCAAGGCCATTTTTGGACGCGCAAAAAT
>DAOQNO010000314.1:0-2300 GCA_035332125.1 Elusimicrobiota bacterium
AACAGGCCCTGGCCTTCCTTGCCGAGCATGTTGGCGGCCGGGATGCGGCAGTTGTCAAACACCAATTCGTAGGTGGCGCTGGAGCGGATGCCCATCTTGTGTTCTTTTTTACCGAAGGAGAATCCCTTGGTCCCCTTTTCGATCACGAAGCAGGTGATCCCGCGGGCGCCCCGGGAGGGGTTGGTCGAGGCGAAGGTCGAATAGATTTCGGCCACTTCGCCGTTGGTGGCGAAATTCTTCACGCCGTTCAAAATATAGTCGTTGCCGTCTTTCTTCGCCGTGCAGCGTGTGGCCGTGGCGTCGGAGCCGGCTTCGGGTTCCGTGATGGTGAAGGCGCCCAGACGTTTGCCGGAGGCCAGGTCGGGCAGCCAGCGCTTTTTTTGTTCCGGCGTGCCGAAAAGCATGATGGGGAAGGTGCCGAGGGCCGTGGCCGCCAGGCTGAGGGCGATGCCGCCGCACACTTTGGACAATTCCTCGACGACGAGGGCCAATTCGAAGACCCCCCCGCCCAGACCGCCGTAATTCGTGTGGAAATAGACGCCGCACAAATCGGCCTTGCGGAACTCCTCGACGATTTCCCAGGCGAAGGTGTCCTCCGCGTCGTGCTTCTCCCGGACGGGTTTTATTTTCTTTTGGGCGATTTCGCGCGCGACTTGGACGATGGCCTGTTGCTCTTCGGTCAAGAAATAGTTCATGACGTCTCCTTCGGGGGTGAACTCAAATTCGATGGGTCCGGCCGGTCAACTATACAAAAATCGCCGGGGGGCAAACGTGACGCAACTCAGGATTTTTCCTTTTCCTCCGTCCGCCGGGGGGCCCGTCGGGGGCTCGGCTCCGACAACGCGTGATCCTCGGCCATGTGGTGGGGATCGATTTTCGGGGCCAATCGGTGCTGACGGATCTTTTTCAAGGCCTGGTACGCCGCGGCCTGCTCCGCTTCCTTCTTGGAATGCCCCTCGCCCTGGCCCAGAAGGCGTCGGCGGACGTTCACCTGCATGACGAAGGTTTTGTTGTGGTCGGGGCCTTTCTCCTCCAGGAGCAGGTAGGAGGGCGGAATCTTGTAGCGCTTCTGGATGATTTCCTGAAGTTTGCTTTTGTAATCGGTTTCGACGATTCGCTTCTTTTTGGAAAGGAGCCGGACCACGAACCGTTGGGCCACCGAAAACCCGGCATCGAGGAAAATCGCCCCCAGGAGGGCCTCGAAGGCGTTGGCCAGCAGGCTGTCCCGCTCGCGGCCGCCGGTGGCTTCCTCGCCGTCGCTCATCCACAAATATTTTCCCAGGCCGATTTCCCGGGACCAGACGACCAGGGAGGGCCGGGCCACCAGCTGGGATTTCAGTTTGGACAGTTTGCCCTCGTCTTCGTCGGCGTAGCGTTTAAACAGGTAATGGGCGACGACCGCCGCCAGGACGCTGTCGCCCAAAAACTCGAGGCGCTCGTTGAAGGACTTGCTTCCCCGCTCGATGGCGTGGGATTTGTGGGTGAGGGCTTCTTCCAGGAGCTTCGCGTTTTTGAATTTGTGGCGAAGCGCTTTTTGGAGAAGGGCGGAGTCCTCGCGCGGCATGACGTCCCGTTAGGGTTTGAACCGTTTCACCACCAACACGGCGTTGTGCCCGCCGAAGCCCAGGGAGTTGGAGAGCGCCACGTTGATTTGGGCGGGGCGGGCGACGTTCGGCACGTAGTCCAAATCGCATTCCGGGTCGGGCGTTTCCTGGTTGATGGTCGGATGCAGGGTGTTGTTTTCCATGCTGAGGAGCGTGGCGATCAATTCCGCCGCCCCGGCCGCGCCCAACAGGTGGCCGGTCATGGATTTGGTGGAGGAAACGGCGAGCTTTTTCGCGTGGTCGCCGAACACCTTTTTGATGGCGAAGGTTTCGGTTTTATCGTTGAGTTCGGTTGAGGTGCCGTGGGCGTTGACGTAATCGACGTCCTCGGGCCGCAAGCCGCCGTCGGCCAGGGCCAGCTGCATGGCGCGGCTGGCGGCCTTGGCTTCCGGCGAGGGCGCGGTGATGTGGTACGCGTCGTCCGTGGCGCCGTAGCCCGCCAATTCCCCGTAAATTTTCGCGCCGCGCGCCAAGGCGTGTTCCAGGGTTTCCAGGACCACGACGCCGGCGCCTTCGCCCATCACGAACCCCGACCGGCCCTTGTCAAAGGGACGGCTGGCCTTTTCGGGGCGGTCGTTGAAGTCCGTGGTCAGGGCCCGGGCCTGGCAGAAGCCGGCCACGCCCAGGGGGGTGATGGCGGCCTCGGTGCCGCCGGCCAAAATCACGTCGGCGTCGCCGTAACGCAGGTGCCGCAGG
>DAOQNO010000315.1:0-2286 GCA_035332125.1 Elusimicrobiota bacterium
GTTTCTGGGGAACCAACCCGGCCTACATGGGCATTTCGCCCGTGTTCGCCGCGAACATCGCCCTGGAGCGGGCGGAAATAAGTTTCGGGGAGCTTTCCCATATCGAGCTTCACGAGGCCTTCGCGGCCACCTGTCTTTCTATTTTCCGGGTGGGCAAGGAAAAATTCAACCAGGACTGGGCGGCGGCCAACGAGTCGGGCGCCTTGAACCCCAACGGCGGCACCCTGGCCCTGGGTCATCCCCTGGCCGCAACCGGCGTGCGGCTCCTGCTCAATCTCCTCTATTCCATGAAATCCGATCCCAACGCCCGCTTCGGCCTTTCCACCGCCTGTGCCTCCGGCGGACTCGGGGGGGCCATGATCCTTAAAAAATACGGCGCCTGAACCCCTCCGTCCATTACGTCGACGGGGATCGATCGTTTTGGTCGATCCCCGTTTTTTTTTGGTTAAGGTCGTGGATGAAATTGCCGGTGGGCCCGTTTGAGGGCTTCCCGGTCCACGTGGGTGTAAATTTGGGTGGTGGAAATGTCGGCGTGCCCCAGCATCTCCTGGACGGAACGAAGATCGGCGCCGTTGGCCAATAAATGGGTGGCGAAAGAGTGTCGAAGCACGTGGGGACTGAGCGGGCGGTGGACCCCCGCGTCCCGGGCCCAGCGGCGGAGATGTTGCCAAAAAGACACCCGCGTGAGCGGCCGGCCCGAGGGATGAGCGAATAAAAAAGCCCCGGGTCCCACGGGACGCTCCGCCAGAAGTCCCTCCAGCGCGGCGATGGCCCGTCGGTTCATGGGCACCACGCGCTCCTTTCCCCCCTTTCCCCAGGCCCGCACAAATCCCACCTCCAAATCCACCTGGTCCCGTTTTAAGGAAACCATTTCGCTGACGCGCAATCCCGTGGCGTAAAGCAATTCAATCATGGCCCGAAAGCGGCGGTCCGCGAAACGCGGGGGCGAGGGCGCGTGGGTCAACAGTCGGCGGACTTCTTCTTCGGTCAAGACGTTGGGCAGGCGTTCGGGTTTTTTTGGCCCGGTGAGGGTGGCGGTGGGGTCCTGGGCGGCGTGCCCCTCGCGCTTGAGGTAGCGGTGGAATTGTTTGAGGGCGCCCGCCAGGCGCAACAAACTGGCGGGTTTTAAACCCTCGGTGCGGCGCGCCCACAGGAACTCGGCCAGGGTTTCGGCGGTCACGGCCTCCAGGGCCCGGCCCGCGCGGGCCAAATACCGGAAATAGGATTTGAGGTCCGTCCCGTAGGCGGCCAGAGTGTTGGCCGCCAGCTTCCGCTCGACCCGTAAATGGTCGAGGAACTCCTGAAGAAACGGCGGGGTCGCCGCGGCTTCTTCGGGCACCGGTCGACCCCCCCTTACGCGCGTGCGGCTTTGGCGGCGCGGGCGGGTTCCTTTTCCTTGGTTTCCTTGGCCTCTTTTTCCACGGCGGGTTTCGCCTCCGCGGCGGCGCCGTCCCCGGGGAAATACTTGGCCCGGATGGCCCGGTCGATCTCGTCGGCGATGTTTTTGTTCGCTTTCAGGAATTCGCGCGCGTTCTCGCGCCCCTGGCCCAGGCGTTCGTCCTTGTACAGGATCCACGTTCCGGCCTTTTCCACGATGCCGGCGTTGATCCCCATGTCGATCAGGCTGTTTTCCCGGGAGATCCCTTCGCCGAAGAGCATGTCGAACTCCGCCTGTTGGAAAGGCGCCGCCACTTTGTTTTTGACGACTTTGACCCGGACGCGGTTGCCGACGACTTTGTCGCCCTGCTTGATGGACTCGACGCGGCGGATGTCCAGCCGCACCGAGGCGTAGAACTTGAGCGCCATGCCGCCGGTGGTGGTTTCCGGGTTGCCGTACATCACGCCGATTTTCATGCGCAACTGATTGATGAAAATGATGCAGGTTTTGGAGCGGGCGATGTTGCTGGTCAATTTGCGAAGGGCTTGGCTCATGAGGCGGGCCTGGAGACCCACGTGGGAATCGCCCATTTCCCCTTCGATCTCGGCCCGGGGCACCAGGGCCGCCACGGAGTCCACCACGATGATGTCCACGGCGCCGCTTCGAATCAGCTGGTCGGCGATTTCCAGGGCCTGTTCGCCCGAATCCGGCTGGGAAATCAGAAGGTTGTCGATGTCGACCCCGAGCTTTTTGGCGTATTCCGGGTCCATGGCGTGTTCGGCGTCGATGTAGGCCGCGGTGCCCCCCAGTTTTTGGGCTTCGGCCACCGCGTGCAAGGACAAGGTCGTTTTGCCCGAGGACTCGGGACCGTAGATTTCCACCACGCGGCCCCGGGGCAGGCCGCCCAC
>DAOQNO010000316.1:0-2280 GCA_035332125.1 Elusimicrobiota bacterium
CCGCTCGGTTTTTTAAAACGGTCCCGGGCCCGGTCCCATCCCATGAAAAACCGCCAGGACGGCGAACGGGCCCAGGGATCCCAGGGCGTCAGGGAAAAAATATCCACCAGGGTTCCCCGTTCCAGGGCGACCCGCCGGGTGTCGTTCAGATACCGGAATTTGACGGTGAACATGCTCAGCCGGCTTCCTCGGGGGAATCCGGGCGATGGATCGGTTAAATCGTGAAGGGAAGTGCGAAGCTCCAATTCCTCGAATCCCCGCCCCGCCCCGCGTCCCGTTCCCAGGCCCAGGCGGCCCGTGGGGTGGCCGACCTCGGGGGGTTCCAGGGCGGCCAAGGCGGCCGAGGAAACGTCCGGCCCGGAGGCGGCCACCCGGCTCCGCTCCACCAGCAATTGCCTTTCCCTGGCCTCCTGGTCCGGGGAGCCGTATCGGCGGAATTTGTGGCGTAAACGGTAATAATCATAGGCCGATTCCCACAGGAGCGCCCGCCGCTCCAAGGGAAAGACCTCGGCGCTCGGGAGCGGCCCGGGCCGGGAGGCCCGCTCCACCCAGCGCCGTTCCATCGGAGACAGGAGGTCGCGCCGCGCGAAAATAGATTTCAACTGGGCGGGCCGGCCCCGCCGCGCGGCCACGAACCCCGGCGCCGCCAACACCCGCCGCAGGGTGTCCACGGGAATCGCTTTCCAGGCGAACCCGTCGCTCAGGGACAAGGCCGGGTCGGCCACCTCCAACAAGGGCAGCAATTGGTACGAGCAATTCTCCGTCAGAAAGAAATAGTGGAAGTACGTGGGTCCCATCTCCCACAGGTGGTCCAAGAGCCGGCGAACCTGGGCCGTGGACAGCGCCAAATCGTATTCCCAGAGGTCCCGGTTCTCCATGTTGTTGTACTGCTGAATTTTCATGTAGTAGGGGTGGGTGGAAAATTTTCCCGGGTAGCCGCCCAAAAGCCCTTTGACCGCAAAAACCAAGCCGCTGGTTTCGCCCGTCACCGCCGCGAAATTCGCCGTGTAGTCCAACAGCGGGTCGGCCCCGGTCCCCCGCCGATGAAGGCGCAAAAAAGTGTGCCCGAACATGGAGGCCGGGTTGTTCAAATAGGCCGTGGCGAAGACCAGGGAGATCCCGTCGATGTCCAGATTTTGCCGCCATTTCTCAAGGCGGGGCGACGACATTTCGGGCAGACGGGTTCCGTCGAACCCCAGGGCTTCCCGGAGGTAGGCGTAGCGGGCGGGGAATAACCCCTGGGGGTGGATCGTGTCCGTGTCGGCGGAGGGCGGCTCAAAAAACGCCGCGAGGGTGGCGTCCAACTCCGCCGCCGGGTCGGTTTTTCCCCGGGGCGATAGGAAAAAAGCCTTCCCGTCCACCCGGCTTTCCCAGCGGCCCCGCCAATTCTTTTTCATGTGCAGGAGGGCCCGCCAGCGGGGATCGTCGGCCAAACCGTTGGCCCGGGCGCGCTCCCGCAGGGCGTCCAAATAGGCGGTGTCCGCCGCCCGAAGGGCGAAGGGCGCCAGGAACAAAAAAAACATCAGGGATCGTCGCATGGAAAAAAAGCGGCCCCCGCGGATCCCGCGGAGGCCGCTTTGAAACCTTAAGGGATCGCCTTAGCCGAGGAGGTCCGTGCGCCCGGCGAGCTTGTCCGCCAGGGCGTTCAGCATCTCAACCGAGGTCGTGGCGGCGGAGGGAACCAGCGCGCCGTAGTTCGACCGCACGAAGGCGCCGAATTCGGCCTGCTTTTCCGCTTTGACGCCCAGGAGACGCGCGAAGGCCGAGAGGTATTCGCCCTGACCGTTCACCATGTCGCGGGAGAGGTCCTTCATATTGATTTCGGCGTAGACCTCGACTTCCTTCACGAACTTGACCGCGCCGTCTTCGGTGCAGCCCGAGGTGCCGGACGTCATGCCGAAGGTTTGGTTGGCGGAGGTGCCGTTGGTGGTCGCGGCCAAAATCTGCATGACCGGCGTGTTGTCGTTGTTGCCGAAGAGGACGTAACCCAGTCCGCAGCCGCCCATGGGGTGGTTGCCGCCCTTGGCGAGCGCGAGCGAGGGGACCATTGCCGCAACGAATCCGAGTGCCAACAACTTTTTCATGTTTCCTCCTGGAAGAAATAACGATTGAAAGTGACTTCAATGTTTATACCACACAAACCCCGGCAAATCAACGGACGCTTCAAGAAATCGACCCTTGCGGCAAATTCTTCCCGGGCGTATCTTTGGGTTATGGCGAAAGTTCTCGTGGCGGACGATTCGGCGGTCCTGCTCAAGGTCGCCCGACTCGTTTTCGAAA
>DAOQNO010000317.1:0-2278 GCA_035332125.1 Elusimicrobiota bacterium
CCCGGCGTGTCGAAGCGCAGGCTCGGAATTTCCAGGCAGATGGGTTGCTCCAGGCCCAGGTCCCGCAGCACCTCGCGGACCTCCGGCAGGGTTTCGACCACCCGCAGGGGTCGGATGTTGCGGACGAAGTCGTACACGAAGGACCGTTCGGGGGTCCCCGGGACCATCACGGATCGAACGAGATCGTCCAAATCGTTCCCCGCCGAAGGAAGTCGGTTCATTTTCTTGGCTTGGTCGAGAAACACGGCGGTGATTTCGTCCAGGCAGTCCCGGACGATCCGCGGGGACAGGAACCCCCGAAGGACCACGAACCCCGTTTTTTCGTAGGTGTCTTTTTGGGCCTGCGTCAGCACAGCGTCACCTCCCGTTCGGGCGGATCGATCCACTCCCGGAACCACAACTCCATGTTCAACATCTGCCAAATCACCATGCCGTGCCGCGCGCGGCCCGCCCGGTGCTCTTCCAGGAGGCCCCGGGCCACTGCCGGGTCGACGATGTCCCGGGCGGCGAACGACGCCGACCCGAGCACGTCGCGGGCGAAATCCCCGAGATCGCCCTCCAGCCACCGGTCGAAGGGAAGGCTGAAACCCGTTTTGTCCTTTCGAAGCCGCAGGTGGTCGGGAACGATCCCGTCCGTGGCGCGGCGAAGCAGGTGCTTGTTCACCCCGTCCCGAATTTTCAGGCCGTGGGGAAGGCGCCAGGTGAAATCGAACAGGGCCCGGTCCCAGAAGGGATCGGCCGACGCGAGGCCGTAACGCCAGGCCATCACGTCTTCCGCCCAGACGGGAGGCGGCAGGGCGTCCCGGGCGATTTCCTGAACCATGAAGCTGCGCAAATAATCGCCGTACGACTCGACCGGCGCCGGCAACGCGTAGAGCCTCTCCGCCGACGCGGTCAACAACGGGCGGCCGGGCGCCAGGCGGACGTCGCCCTGCCGGAGGACGCCGGGCGTTCGAAGATCCACGGACGATTCAAAAAACCGCTCCACGGTCGCCATGGATTTCGGCCATTGGGGGGTCGAATGGTTTTCAATCCATTTGGCCACCTCCCGGCGTAAAAGCGTTTCGTCCTTTTTTTGCCGAAGGTGGGCGAAGTAATAAAGGAAATTCGGGTAGTTGCCGGCCATGTGGTAGTCCCCGCCCGCCCCGCCGACGAGGCACGTCAACCCGGCCTCGGCCGCGGCCCGGCTCAACCGCTCGTGGGCGTAGACCGTCGCCGTCGTCCACGGCTGGTCGTAAAACCGGTACAGCGTCTCCATGTCCCGCCGGAACTCCGCGGGGGTGGGCTTGATGTTGTGCCAGACGCTCAGCGAGGTTTTCGCGACCGGTGCGATCAACGAGTGCTCGTTGGCCCGGTCGTCCTCGTGGTAGGTGACCGACACGGCGACTTGTTTTTCCCCCGCCAATTTCTTGGCGAATCCGAGAATCGTGTTGGAATCCATCCCCCCGCTGAGGGAGAACCCGCGCCGGGCCGGGAGGGGCGCCAGCCGCTCTTCGACGGTCTTTTCGAGCCGCGCGGCCAATTCGTCCGCCAGGGCCTTTTCGTCGGTTTCGGGCAGGAACGATTGCGCCGCGTCGAAGCGCCAATAGACCTTTTCGGCGGGCGCGCCCCCCGCCCAGGACAGCACGGTGGCGGGGGCGATTTGATGGACGTCGCGAAAGAACGTCGGGGGCCGCCCGTACACCGTGGAATAGTGGCTGGTGGCGTAAAGCGCCAACAGGGCCCGGTTCGGTTCCCGACGGCCCGTGGCCAGCGCCGCCAGGAGGGACGCCGAGGTGGAAAAGAAAAAGACGTCCCCGTGTTGCCGGTAAAACAGCGGCTTCAACCCGTAGCGGTCCCGCGCGATTTCGATCCCCCGGCCGCCGGAACGCAGACGGATCACGCAATACCCGCCCTCGAAATCGTCGAAGGCGCGCTCCCCCTTCGCCGTCCAATGGTCCGCCACCTCCCGGGCGTCGGCCAGGCGTTTGCCGCGATGGACGGCCCCCTCGACGATGGTCAACCCGGCCCCGCCGGGGTCGGCGGCGGCCCGAAACGGACCGGCGGCCGTCTCGACGTACAAGACCCCCGCGTCGCCCGCGGGGGAAATCCACTGGCCGCTCGTCGCCGGCCCCCGGGTCGGGCAGGCGCGCCGGAGCCCTTCGCCCCAGGCGGGAAAACGCCGCCGCACCTCGGGTTCCGGCCGGACGGACGCGAACCCCAGCAACCGGGCCATTAGGGAAGGCCCACCGAAAACGTTTTCATCCAAACCTCCACGCACAGGATTTGCCAAAGGATC
>DAOQNO010000318.1:0-2274 GCA_035332125.1 Elusimicrobiota bacterium
GATCCGGCGATCCGAAAGGCGAAACCCGGCTTGAAGCCGATCAAGCTGGCCGACAGGCTGTTGACGAAGGCGCAGGGGGCTGTGATGGCCACCAAGCCCGCCAACATGCCGTTGCACATCATTCCCGGATCGGGTTTTTTGGTGCGGACCAACCACATCCAGAGGGTCGCCGAAAGGGCGCCCGTGGCGGAGGCCAGCATGGTGTTGACCGCGGCCACGCCGGTGCGAAGGTCCGTGCCGGCCAGGGTGGAGCCGGGGTTGAACCCGAACCAACCGAAGGCCAGGATGAAGGTGCCGATGATCGCCATGGGGATGTTGTGCCCCGGGATCGCGTTCGGGGTCCCGTCGGAGTTGTATTTTCCGATGCGAGGCCCGATGATTTTGGCGCCGACAAAGGCCAGGACGCCGCCGGTCAAGTGCACGACCGAGGAGCCCGCGAAGTCCACGTGGCCGTGGCCGAGGCCGAAGTTCACACCCAGGGTGGCCAACCAGCCGCCGCCCCAGACCCAGTTGCCGTAGACGGGATAGAGGATCGTCCCGACGAAGGCGCCGTAGATCATGAAGGCGGAGAATTTCCACCGTTCCGCCATGGAGCCCGTGGGGATGGTGGCGGTCGTGTCCATAAAGACCATTTGGAAGAGGAACAGGGTGAAGAGGGCCACGTCGTAGGTGGAGCCCGTCAGGAAAAACCCTTTGGCTCCGAAGAGCCCGAAGGTTTTACCGAACAAGGTAACGCTCACTTCGTGGTTGAGAGCCCCATAGCCTCCTAGGGTGCCGACCGCGCCCAGGCCGCCGAACATCAGGGCGAAGCCGCAGACGTAGAAGCCCAACATCCCGAGCGGGTAGATCATGAAGTTCATGGCCATGGTGTGGGCCGCGTTTTTGGCACGGGTCATGCCGGCCTCCACCATCGCGAAACCCGCCTGCATGAACATGACCAAGAACCCAGTGATCAGAACCCACATGAAGTTGATGGCGACTTTGTTCTTGCCGGCTTGGTTGGCGATGTCCAGGATCGTGAGGTCCGGGCCGGCTTTGGCGATGTCCGAAGCCGTTCCCGTGGCGGCGCCTGACCGATCGGCCACGCGTTCACCGCTCGATGGGATGCTGACCACCATGGCGCTGGCTTCCACCGGCGCCGGGGCCGCGGCCGCGGGGGCCGGGGTCTTTTCTTCCGCTTGTACCGCAAAGGGAACGAGGGCCGTGAGGCCCCAGAGGGCCAACGTGATCCCCAATCCCCAACGTCTCATTCGTGACAACATGACGTCCTCCTTGGTTCGAGGGCGGCTCAACCGGAGAAGGGGAGAAACAAAAAAGGCGCTGTCTCCCCCGTCCTCGGGTTGAGACAACGCCGTCTCGTTTGGTTCAAATAAAAAAGCCCTTCCCCGGATTTCGGAGAAGGACTTCAATGTCCGTTCTGCATCGCACCACTGTGTGCGTTGGGGAAATTTTACAACATTTCAAAAAAATGTCAACGACTTTTTTTACCGACGGGCGGTGGTCAGCCCAGCCACTCCAGCATCATCCCCTCGCCGTAGACGACGATGGACATCCACACCGCGATTTCCAAAATCACGGGGGTCATGGCCTTGATCCACTGGAAGGGGGTGTAGCGCGGATCGATTTCCTTTTGAATGAAGGCGTAGGCCACCACCGACTGGGCCGAACCCACGTGGGTCCAGCACCCGCCCAGGGCGTACCCGGCAATCTGGGCCATGGCGAAAAGGTGGATCAGGTGCACCTCCAGGCCCTGGAGAGCCCGGCCGGCGAAATCGGCCACCACGTTGTTGTCCAGAAGGGCCGACAGGACGGTGGCGAAGGCGAATTGGCCGTAGGCCACGTGGGAGGGGCCCAGGACCTCGATGCCCCGATGCAACAGGTGCCCGATGATGTCGAAGAAGCCGGACTTTTGCAGCAGGGAAATGGAAAGGAAAAGGGGCAGGAGGAAGAAGTATTCCTTGTATTCGTGCCAGGCCTCCTGGAGCGCCAGGCGTCGCATCCGGGGGAGGGAGGCGATCCCCAGAAACGCCGCCGCGAACCCGGTGATGGACGCGGCGAAAAGGGGAATGTCGTGATTGACCGCGTGACCGACCAGAAGCCCCACGAACAGGAGGAAGGACACGCCCCCGACCCGTTGGGCCGTTACCCGGCGGGACCGCACCCGCTCCAGGGCGGCGCCCAGCTTTTCCACCGCCCCCCGGGCGTGGTGGTCGTTCCGGCCGAAGACATGTACGTAATAATCGTCGAGAGTCGGGGCCAAGGACGAATCCATGA
>DAOQNO010000319.1:0-2271 GCA_035332125.1 Elusimicrobiota bacterium
AGCTCGTCGGCCTCCACGCCATCAGCGCGGGGTTGATCGCCGCCCGCGCCGTGTTCGTCGGCGGAACCTGGCGGCCCGGGTGTCTCGCCAACGACACCGTGGCGGACATCGCTTCCCCGATTTTCCGCTACGGCCAAATGGGCGTCATGGGCGAGTTCGAGGACACCGACCAGCCGACGATCGACGTGCTTTCCGTGTCGGCCGACACCACCGAGGAATTTTTCCTCGACCTGATCCAGCTTCGGGACGGGCCCGCGTAGGTCAAATGGTTTCCAGCGCCGCCGACCTCATCCGTCAGCGGTTGGGCGCCCCGACATACCCCGAGGACAACCGGGTCGTGTCGTCGGTTGGAACGACCGTCGCGACGATTTTGCGCCAATCCCCTGCCCGGGTTTGGTTCCTCATCGTCAACCTGTCCCCATCCGACATCTACGTCGCGCCATTCCCTGGCGTATCGAACTCCAAAGGGATTCTGCTATCCCCCGCGGGCGGTTCCTTGTCCCTCAATTTCCTCGACGATATGGACCTGGTTTCGATTGAATGGTTCGCCATCGCCAACGGCGCGGCGTCAAACATTCTCGTCGAGGAGTTGCTCTTGGATTCCAACACGAAAGCACCGAGCCCAAGCCCCACGGCACCGGGCGCGGTGTAGCCACCATGCGAATCGACCAAGGTTCTGCGTCCGGCGCCGCCCAACGGTTCTACGCACTGCGCGCGGGTCAATCGTTCGTAACGTCCCGCGAAATCGCGGCGCCGGCCACTTTGGCCCAGGTCCAGTTGCGCAACCCCGCCGGTTCCGGCGTTTTCCTGTACATCACACACGCTATTTTCCGCGTCGGTGTTGACATGAACATCACCGTTAATTCCAACGGCACCGCCTTCGCCGCCACGCCCGGGTCCGGCGCAAACCAATTGCTCGGCGGGGCGGCGTCCGTCGCCGTCGTGGATTCGCGCGATTCCGCGTCGTCGCCCGGCACAGAAATCGGCCGCTTTTTCGCCGCCGCCGTTCTCGCCAACATCGATTTCGTCGATTATTTTCTCAAGGTCCCACCCGGCGGCGGCGTCGTTTTTGCCGGGGCGACCGCCGCCAATTTGATGGGCGCGTTTTTGGAGTGGGTCGAATTGCCCTTATAATCTTGCCGTATGCCCGCACAACGGCCAGCACAAGCCCCCGCAGACCCACCTTCTGTCGAGTTCATCTCCTCGACGGTAGCAAACGGCAACACCGACGCGGCCATCCTTCTCCTCGCCCAACACGTCGCCCACCTGTCGTCGGTCGTTTCGGACGTTCATTCATCGCTTCTTTCCCGCGTTTCTAAATCGGAGTTCCGGCGCGGCCTGGCCGCCGTCTGTGGCCTTCTCGTTTCGATTTTCCTGCTCCTCCTCGCCACCCTACTCAAACGATAGCCCCTTGATTTTTTGCTCTACATGACCTAAACTTAAACCACGCCGGGGCCAATGATGTGGCCACCGCGCGAAGGAGCGAAGCCCATGCCCGTCGGAGAATCAAAGCGCCCTTACTTCCCCCACCTTTTACCCGTCGAGGTTTGGCTCTGGCGCGCCTTCCTGATCAAATTTGAGGAAAAATGGGACCGCTTCGAATACGATGTTCACGTCGGCGCCGGGGCCGACCTGTCCGCCGCGCCGCCCGACGAGTTCACCGCCAACTTCACCACCTTGACACAAAAGCGCATCGACGCCGTGGGTTGGAAGGGCAACACGCCCACGATTTTCGAGGTGCGGGAGCGCGCCTCGCTGGAAATGGTCGGCAAACTTGAGGGCTACGGCATCCTATTCGCGCGCCAGTTCCCCACGGTCCCCATCCCAACCTTGTGGCTCGTTTGCCGCTTCGCCAGCCCCGACGACCTTTCCGTGGCGGCGCTCAAAAAGATCGCCGTGGCACGTATAGAGCCGCCCGAGCCATCGCCGTCCGCCAATGCCTAAGCCCCTGCCGCGCCTCTTTCTTTTCCTTCCTCCCCGTCGGGGTGAATACCCCAACAGTTCCGGCCTACTCCGCGCGGCCCGCCTCATCGTCGCCCGCCGATCATCTGGCCGTTATCTCTACCTCCAATTCCGCGACCGCGCGCGCGTCCGCAATTTGTTCATCGCGTCAATTCGCCAGGGTTCGCCGGACCCTGTGTTGCCCACGCGGGCGGAGGGCTCAGCTTGAACGCCTTGCCAATCATGCGGGCGCGCTTTCGGCTTTACATGGCCGCCGCTTCGGTTTTCCGCGACCCGGCCTACGTGCGCCGCGACGGCAAGACCTTCTGC
>DAOQNO010000320.1:0-2271 GCA_035332125.1 Elusimicrobiota bacterium
CCGAACCTCCCGCTCGACGGTGGGCGCCGGCAGCAGAGACACGCCCGCGCCGATTTCCACCGCCTGCTTGATCGCCTCGATGTTGTCAAACTCGAGGGCGACCTCCACCGCGACGCCGGTTTTTTTCAAAAACCGGTCCATTTCGCGGCGGACCGTCAAATCCTTGTCAAAGGCGACGAAGGGCTCCCCCGTCAACCGCGCGGGGTCCACCTCGGTCCGCCGGGCGAAGGGGTGGTCCGGGGCGCAGGCGACGACGATCTCCTCCCGGCGCCAGGGGATCACGTCCAGATCCCGCCGGGTCGGGGGGAAGGAAACGATCCCCACGTCCGCCCGGCCCTCGCTCACCGCGTCGACCACCCGGTCCGGATGGGCGTATTCCAAATGCACTTTGACCGCCGGGTTCTGCCTTGAAAATTTTTCCACGAACTCGCGCATGTGGCGCAGGCCCACGGAATAGATGGCCGCCACGCGCACTTCGGCGTTTTCCGTCCGCGGACGGCCGCTCACCCGCCGTTCCAGGGCGCCGTATTGATCGATCAACCCTCGGCAACCGTCGTAAAATTGCTTTCCGGCGGGGGTGAGCGTCCAGGGACGTCGGGACCGGTCGATGAGCGTCACGCCCAGGCGGGATTCCAACTGATGCACGGCCTGGCTGGCGGCGGATTGGGTGACGTTGTGAACCTCGGCGGAGCGGGAGAAGCTGCGCAGGCGGGCCACGTCGCAAAAGATCTTCAGTGTTTCGATGTGCACGCGTCCCCCGAGGGTCAACGAATCGGGCGCTCCGCGCGCCGGCCGGGGCCCCGCCCAAGGGGCCGGAGACCGGTCGAGAGATGCTATATTTTTTTATCGAATATTAAAAGATTTCAATATTAGAAATACTAATATAAAGAAACCGCCCTCAAAATTGAACCACCGGGGCGGTCCGAGCCGCGGGCGCCGCCTCAAAATAGGCGCGCGGGGCGAAGGCCGCCCACCGGGCCACGAGATTCCCCGGAAAAACGCGCAGGGCCACGTTGTAGGCCTTCGCGGCCTCGTTGAAACGCATGCGCTCGACGGCGATCCGGTTTTCCGTCCCCGCCAGCTCGTCCTGCAATTTCAGAAAATTCTCGTTGGCTTTGAGGTCCGGGTATTTTTCGATCACGACCATGAGTCGCGACAGGGCGCCTTCCAGTCCCTGGGCGGCGGCGATCTTGTCCCCCGGGGTTTTGGCCTCCCCCCATTGGCTTCGAAGCCGCGTCACTTCCTCCAGCACCGCCGCTTCGTGCTTGGCGTAGCCTTTCACGGTGTTGACCAGGTTGGGAATCAAATCGAAACGCCGCTGTAAAACGTTTTCCACCTGGGCCCAGGCGGCGTTGGCGCCCTCGTTGAGCCCCACCAACCGGTTGTACGTCCCCGCGGCCCACAGCCCGGCCACGGCCAACGCCCCCACCAACCCCAAAACGACCCACGCGCCTTTGCTTTTCATCGATTCCTCCCGGTCACAGGGCGTCGACGGCGGCCAATACGTCGTCGATCGCCTTCAAATAGCGGTCCAACAAAACGTCGGGATCGCCGGCGGGCTTGGCCCCCGTTTTCATGTTGGCGATTTCCCGAAGAACGTCGGCGTCGAACGAAATTTTCCGCGCCAGGGCGTCCAGGGCGTCGATTTTCTTTACGGGCGGCTCCTCGCCGAAGAGCCGCAGGGCGTGACGAAACAACACGAGCGTTCCCGAGACCGATTGCACCATCACGCGCAACAACTCCTTCCGCCGGCCGCCGACTTCAAAATAAGAACGTCGCAAACGCAGCAGTTTGCCCTTCAGTTCGTGTTCGATCTGGTGGCGCAGGTGCGTCCCCTCGATTTTAAGGGGCGCGATCACGTCGGCCCCGGCCAGCACCCGGTAACCGTCCCGCAGGTCCAGGAACTCCACCGGAAAATCCTCCACCGAGCGGGCCAGGCCGTCCATGGAAAAAAACACCGGAATGGGCTGGCCCTGCCGCCGCCAGCGCCATACGGCGGGCAACGCCCGCTTCAGCGCCGGCAAGGACCCGTCCTTCAAAACGACGATGAGGTTTTGGTCGGAATGGCCTTCGACGAAATTGCCCGACGCCGCCGACCCGTGCAGCAGGACGGACACCAGCTGAGGCCCCAGTAGGGCCGACAACTCCGCCGCGAATTCCGCCGCGGATTTCTTTTTAAAAAAGACGTTTACCATGATCCCGACGCGCCTCCTCCACCGGACGATCCGCCGCCGAAACTTCCGCCGCCCCCGCCGAAACCGCCGCCGCCCG
>DAOQNO010000321.1:0-2268 GCA_035332125.1 Elusimicrobiota bacterium
CACCAGTCCGTGTCCACCACCCGCCACTTTTCCCCCGCCAGCCAGGTCGTGCCGGTCGAGACTTCCACCGTCGTGCCCGGGTAATTGGACACGGTGGCGTACCGCCCCGTCAACCGGTGAAAAAGCACCGATTTCCCGACGTTGGGGTTCCCCACGAGGACCAGCGTCTTGACCCGCGGGGGGGCCTGAACCGTCGTCACGGGCGGCGGCCTCCGGCGGAGGACCGGCGCGGGGAAATCAGAATTCCACCTCGAGAATGGATTTCAACTGGGCGTCGTCGGCCTTTTTCTCCAGCCCGATGCCGACGCCGACGTTGAACCGGATGCCCGGCATCACGTCGATGTAGACGCCGGGGGTCAGGCGCGTTTGATTTTCGACGATCAACAGCTCGACGCCCGGCGTGACGTTCTTCCAGGCGTGGCGGTAACAAGTGCCGACGGCCAGGCCCGACTCCAATTCCCAGGCGGTGTCGCCGTTGGCGTCCCGCGACTCCTCCAACGCGAGGATCGGGTTCGCGGTCACGTTCACGGCGCCCCAGGTTTTTCCCAACAATATTTTCCCCTCGATTTCGTTTTCGTCCTTGCGGCCGTTGGCTTTCTTCAATTCCAGATAAAGGGCCGTGTCCAGGGGCCAGGAGGCGGGCATCTCCGGCCGGTAGCGATTTTCGACCTTCAGGGCGGAAAAGCCCTGGCCGTCGACAAACACACCGTAAAGGCCCAGGGTGTAGCGGTTCGTCACGCCGTATTCGACTTCGGTTTGGTGGACCCAATAGGCGTCGCCCTGGTCCGGGTTGCGCAAATCCGTCCACAGCTCCATTTCGGCCGCGCCCTTCTCCAGGGTCGCCGGCGAATAGGTGTCCAGGTAATCCCGCACGTGCGCCCGGGCCCCGACTCCGGCCATTAAAACGATCGCTCCCATCATCCACTTTTTATTCATGGTTGTTGCGCTCCTTGTGAGTCGTTTCCGACATGGTCCGCCGGTCCGGCGGGTTTCTTTTTAAACCACCGGCCGACGCGTTGAAAAAGGGTGGGGCGGAAAACCCGGTGGGCTTCCCGTTGAAGGATCATCAATTCCGAAAAACCCTCCCGGGCGGCGGACCACCGTCCGGCCAGCACGTCCTCCCGGGCGGACAACGCCAGGACCCGGCTTCGGGCGCAGTCCTCGATCCACTCCCGGGGGTCGCCGCCGTAACGGGGCGCGTGAAGATCTCGAAGACGCCCAAAGAGATCCGCCATTTCCTCCAAATCCCGGACCGTTGAAGGGCCGTTTTCTTCCTTGAAGGCCCTTTCAACGGATTCCGCCCGGGCGGAAAGGGATTGCATTAAATCGTCCACGCGCGGCGGGCCCCCGGCCAACAGCGGCGACGCCCAAAGGAATAAAAGCCCGAACCGCCTCACGGCCGCCCCCGGGCGCAGGCGCGGCATCGGCCGAAGAGTTCGTGCCGGTGCCAGCGGATTTCAAACCCGCGCCGGCGGGCTTCCCGGGCCTGCAATCGCTCGATGGCGGGGCTTTCGAATTCCAGCGCCGCCCCGCATTCCACGCAAATCATGTGGTCGTGGTGGGCCCGCCCGTGGGCCCGTTCGAATTTCTGCGTGCCGTCGGGGAACGTCACCTTCGTGGCCAACCCGCATTCCGTCAGGAGTTTCAAGGTGCGGTAGACCGTGGCCCGGCCCACGTTCGCCCGGCGGCCCCGCAGGCCCCGATACACTTCCTCGGAACTCAAATGGTCCGCCCGG
Organism: Elusimicrobiota bacterium; assembly: GCA_035332125.1. Lineage (GTDB taxonomy): Bacteria > Elusimicrobiota > Elusimicrobia > FEN-1173 > FEN-1173 > JADKIY01. The sequence continues at coordinate 1,737 of DAOQNO010000321.1, forward strand.
GAGAACAAGAAGCGCAGCACGTCCTCCCGCTGGGCCGTGTCCCGCAGGCCCCGGGTTTTGATGTGGCGACGCAGCAACGCGAGTTCGTTTTCCATATTGATATCGGGTCTCAATATCATCTTAGCGAAACAACGGCGCCCTTGTCAAGCGACGTTTTAAAGAACGGCGGCGGGGCGGGGGCGAAGGGAAAGGCGGAAGGCGCGGCCGACGCGCGTCACCCGGGCCGGGGCGTCGAACACCCGGGAGAGCACGGGACCGGTCAGCACCCGGTTCAAGGGCCCCGTTGCGGCGACGGCGCCCCGGCGGAGGGCCAGGGCGTGGGTGAAAACGGGCGCAATCTCCTCCACGTGGTGGGTCACGAGGACCAGCGCCGGCGCGGGGCGTCGACCGAGGCGCGAAAGAAAGGCGACGAAGGTTTCCCGGGCCAGGGGGTCCAGGCCCGCGCAGGGTTCGTCGAGGACCAGGAGGGCGGGGCGGCGCGTCAGCGCCCGGGCGATCAGCACCCGCTGCCGCTCCCCCTGGGACAACACCC
>DAOQNO010000322.1:0-2264 GCA_035332125.1 Elusimicrobiota bacterium
GTTCGAAGCCGCCCTGAACCGCCTTCCCGCCGGCGTCGACCATGACACGGTCCGGGACCTGGCCGGTTACCTTCAAACCGCCGATTTAAGCGTCACCAACGTCCAATTGACCTTCGACGCCAACGTCGCCGTGATCGACACGGGGCTGGCGGTGGAAAAGCCGGGGCAGGCCAGCGAAAAAGGGACCTTCATTTTCCTGATCAACATCCTGAAACCCCACCTGGGCCGGTTGGCCAACCTCCCCCTGTCGGCCCGTCGACATCTCTTCGACGTTTTTGAACGATTCGCCAACGTGCCCGGCGCCTTCGACGTCCCCGCGGTGATGGGCGCCGAAGAAAAGGAATCGGCGACGGCGCGCTGGAACCGCGAAAAAGAGGAAGTGGCGAACATTCTCAAAGTCACCGAAAGCCCCCTGCGGCGACTGGCCCGGATCCTTTCCTCCCCGATTCCCGGCCTGGGCCGTTTCGGCCAAGTCCCCCTCGTCTCCGGCAACTACGAAACCGCCATCAACGAAAATCCCGCCAAAACGCTTCTTTGGTCCGCCCCCTTCGGGGAAAATCTGCGCTTGCTCCTGCTGGCTTATCCGCTGATGATGGTGGCGGGAGCCCCGGCCTGGGCCCTGGCCAGCACCGCGCTCATGGCCCTGTTGTTGACGCGCGATTACCATCAAAAAGTTTTCTACGAGACCGAGGACGGGATCGTTCGCCAACGAACCGCCACGTGGATGGAGCGTCTGGGCATTTTCTCCTGGTTCACCGCCTTCGGGGTTGGGTCCTTGGCGGTGACGGTCCTCATGACGGGCGCCTTCGTTCCGTCTTTTGCCGGTCTTGGTCCGGCGGAAATCCTTCAAAACCTCCCCGTCCTGGCGCGCGGGCTGGCGGATTCCGTGCTTTCCGTGGGGACCTCCAGTTTCTGGGCGACCCCCCTTCAAAGCCTGCGGGAACTCGCGGGCGCGAGCGCCGCGGTCCTGGGCCCCTTGGTCGGCGGTTTCACCGCCGGGCTTTTGGGCCACTCCGGGGTCAATTTGGCCCGCCGACGCGAAGGCCGCGCCTTTTTGACGGGCAACGATTCCAAGGGGCGGGGGTTTTTCGGAAACCTCGTGTCTCTGGCGACCGATCTCATGGGGTTGAAACCCACCAACACCATCGTCGAGGTCGGTCCGGCGGGCAAACCGATTACCTTGGCCGACACCAACCACATCACCGGGAGCCGCGAACCGACCATCGGCTACAAAATCAACTACGATCCCATCTACGATCGAGACTTGCTCGAACGGTCCAAGGCCATTCAAACCTGGGCGTTGAACCAGGAAAACTACGGACTTATTCGGGGCTTTTCGGGGGAAATCGACGGGCCGCGTTCCGGACAGCACAGCGGTCGAACCTGGTGGGCCGCCGTGCCGCTCGCGGCCAAGGACAAAATCGTCGAAGCGCTGAAGGCCGGTAATCTCGCCGACCCCGACGTGAACCGCTATTTGTCCCACAACGTCCGCCGCTATTTGGCCTCCCCCAAGGGCCAAATCTGGGTGACCACCCTTCACGACCTCGTGTCCCAGAACCCGCTTGAATCCGTCGAACAGGACTCCCTCGGGGACCTCGTGGCCCATTTCACCGAAACCAACATGCCCTTGAACGGGGTCCACGCCTTTTCCCTGGAATGGAACCCGGGGTTTGAATTGGACTTCCAGCGCAACATCCACCCCGAAACCGGTTACGACGAAGTGTTCCCCAAAGATTTCGACTTTTTTCAGTGGCGCCTCACGCGCCACATCAGCGAAGCCCTCCACCGCGATTTGCCGGGCGACCTCCAAAAAACCGCCGGGGAACACACGGTCGCGGTCTTTTTGAACGAGGACAAAACGGCCGTCGAACGCGTGGTGGTCGGCAGCACCCAATTCGGCTGGCGTTTCTCGCCGGAAACCAACGCGATGGTATTGCCGGGCGACGAATCCCATCCGGACGGGCGGGCTTCCGTGGAGGAAGTCCAACACCGCATGATCCAGCTCAACGTCCGAACCGATGAAACCGGCCGATGGCAAACCGAGCGGGTTCGCGGTTTCTTCAACGACCTCCAACTGGCCAACCATCTTCTCAACCGATCCGGCCGCGTGACGAACGAGGGGCCCGCGACGGAAGAATCCGGACCTCTCGTGGTCAGCACCGTCCAACCCCTTCCTTTAATGGTGGTCCATCAGATGGGCCTTCCCATCGGCGAATTCGTCCCCGAAAAATTCGTGACCGAGCTGATGAACGACCGGGAACTTG
>DAOQNO010000323.1:0-2259 GCA_035332125.1 Elusimicrobiota bacterium
CCGGCCTGCGGTATTTCGAAAAACAACCGCCGGAACGCCTGTATTATTTCGGCGCCGATGCCTACACCGCCGTGGAAATGGCCGACGGACTTCGATTGATCGACGGTTGGCTCGCGTCGGACCCCGCGGATTTCGGGCGGCGCGTCCGGGAGGCTTTTTGGGTCTATCAATCGACCGGCGCCGCGCCGGACGGGGCCATCGTTTTTTCGGCTTACTACGAACACGACCTCGACGCCTCCTTGACCCGCACCTCGTCCCACACGGTCCCGATTTACGGTCGGCCGTCCGATCTGGAGGAAGCGGTCTCGGCCGGGGGCGATAAGACGGTCGGCCGACGGGTGGGCGGCGCCCTGCGGCCCTATTGGTCCCGGGAGGACATCGATTCCCGCGGACGCTTGTCGGGACGGGGCCTCGAAATCGCCTGGGCGGCGGATCCCCTGGACGTTTTTTTTCTTCAGATTCAAGGGTCGGGGTGGTTGCGACTGCCGGACGGGGAACGGTTGCGTATCCGCTACGCTGGAAACAACGGGCACCCTTACCGCTCGGTGGGCGGGACGATGATCGAGCGGGGGTTGATCCCCCGGGAATCGTTCTCCCGTCAAGCGATGAAAGATTATCTTCGGGCCCACGCGGACGCCCGGCAATCGCTTTTGAACGTGAATCCCCGTTACGTTTTTTTTCAAATCGATCGATCCGATCTGAAAGACGCGGCCTTCGGGTCTCTCAACGTTCCGTTAACGCCGCGGCGCTCCATCGCCACCGACCCGGCGGTCTATCCCCCCGGGGCTCTGGCCTGGATGGAAACGGACACGAAAAACAAAACGTCCCGGTTTGTCCTCAACCAGGACGAAGGCGGCGCGATCAAGGGGTTGGGTCGCGTGGATTATTTCGTGGGCGGTGGACCCGCGGCCGAAACGTATGCCGTCGGATTTTGGGAAAAGGGTCGAATTTACTTTTTGGCCAAACGGCGGGGCGGAACGGAGCGGGGCTCGCGCTGAGCGAGCCGTTCGGCCTCCCGGGCCGCCCGTCGAGCGACGTCCCGCGCCGGCCGCACCGGAACAAACCGCCCGGGCCAGGATCGGCGCAGGCGACGCCACAACCCCGCCCGAAAGGGCGCGCTTTCGTAGAGCGCGCCGCCGCCCCCGAGAAAGATCCGGCCCGGGGCCCGGAAGAAACGGGACGCCTCTCCCACCAGACGTACCAAGTGTTGTTCGGCCTCTTGAAGAATCGATCGGCAACGGGGATCGGTTTCCGCTCGGGTCGCCACGCGCCGGGCCAGGGCGGCCGTCCGACGAACCGCCGCCGGGGTGGCCGATAAGCGCCCCAACACGGATTCCCGCTTTCCTTTCAATCGCCGTAAATATTCGCGGCCCATCCAGAAACCGGACCCCTCATCGCCCCGCCGGGGGCCCTCCCCGCCCGCCCGAACCCAACGGCCCGTCGCCGTGCGGCCCAGGACAAGGGACCCCGTCCCGACCGCCAAATAAAGCCCGGACCCCGACACCCGGCCGACCGACGTCCAAAAACCCAATTCACCGTCGGAGAAGATCGTCACCCGCTCCGCCAATCCGCGGCATTGTCGCCGAAGATTGTTTCGTTCGGAGCGCGTCCACACCCCTTTGGACCCGATGACGAGATGACGAATCGAACGACGAAAGCGGGCGGGGATCGATCGACGAAGGCGGTCCGCCAATCGGGGCGGCGGAACGGAGGGCCCCCGGTGGGTTTGGGCGACCCGGCCGCGGGCGTCGGCCAAGGCCCATCGGAGGTGGGTTCCGCCCAAATCCACGGCCAGGTTCACGGGTTGAATATCCGTTCCAAACAAGCGGCGATTTGGCATTGACGGAAGCCGAAGGCCGTCACCACCGTGGTTTCCGGAGCGGCAAAGACCCGGTCGTAGGGATTTCGAAGCAGGAGGAGGATGGGTTTCGGGGTCCGGGTTTGAAGCGCTTTTAAGAGAGCGCGGTCCCCCGGCTGCAGGTGGGCATCGAAACAAACATAAACGACACGGTCGGCCCCGCGCGCCCGTTGGAGCGCGCGACGCCTTTCGGCGGCGCTGGGATTGATGTCGAGGAGGAAAAGGCGGGCCTCGGGATCCGAAACGATGGTTTTGAAAAAAGCCGCGGGGCGGCGCAGGGCCGGCTCGATCATGATGCGACGGGACAGGGGTTCAAAGCGGGGGAAAAGGACCAGGGTCGTTCCGTCGCGCGGTCGGGGATTCGGAAGGGCCGGGCCCGTGACGGTCACGGCGGCGCGGGC
>DAOQNO010000324.1:0-2258 GCA_035332125.1 Elusimicrobiota bacterium
CCCCGCCTGCCCTGGGCGACCCGAATTCCGGCTTTCGTCAAAAACCCCGAGCCCGTGTTCCCGATTTTGGAAATTTTGAAAAACGACCCCAGCCTCTACGTTCGACGGAGCGTGGCCAATCACCTGGGGGACGTGGCCAAGGACCATCCGGAAAAGGCCTTTGCCCTCTGCGAGCGTTGGCTGACGGGGGCGTCGAGCGAGCTGAAGTGGCTGATTCGCCACGCCCTCCGGCATCCCGCCAAAAAGGGGGATAAAAACGCCCTTCGACTGAGGTCCGCCGCCAAGGCATGAGTTCCGGGGCCGCGAGGCGCCCGAAGCCCGTCAAAAGGAGCCGCGCCGTATGACCGCGGTCATATCGGCTCCGCCCGCCCTTCAACTATAGTCCCCCCCACAATATGGCGCCCAGGCGGTCGCTCCGAAACGATTGAGTCCGTTCCGTCGGCCTTCGCCCGTTGGACCCCCATCCGTTCCAACCGCACACCCCATGACAAAGGAAGAACAATGCCCAAAGTCCTTTTAACCAGCGTCTGCCGCCCCTTCGGGGAAAAAGAAGGCGACGCCGCTTCCGTCGGCTACGAATTGCTCCACAAGCAGGTCACCCGCGCCCAGGGGATCTTCAGCCCCCGGGCCCTCCACGTCCATTTTTCCCTGGATTACATCGCCGCCAACCTGGACGCCCCCACGGTGGTGCTCCAATACCCTTCGAAACGCGAGTTGATCCGCGAGTTGAAAAAGGGCTACGACTATGTCGGCATCTCCTTTTTGATGGCCGTGTTCCACAAAATGAAGGACGCGGTGGCTCTGGTGCGGGAGCACGCGCCCCAAAGCCGGATCGTCCTGGGCGGCTACGGCACCATATTGACGGACGACGACCTGAAGCCCTACGCCGACTTTATTTGCCGGGAGGAGGGCGTGGCCTTTTTCCGCCGGTTGTTGGGCGAACCCGAACGGCCCAAACCCTACCGCCACCCGCACCTGGTGAGCGACCTGAAAATCTTCTCGGTGCCCGTGTCCAAGACGGCGAAAATTTTCGCCGGACTGGGGTGCCCCAACGGTTGTGACTTTTGCTGCACCTCCCACTTCTTTAAGCGCCGCCACGTGAAGCTGCTTCCGACCGGCAAGGACATTTTCGACCAGGTGGAGCGCTACCGAACAGGGGACCCGAACCTGGTCTTCATTATTTTCGACGAGGATTTTTTGCTCAACAAAACCCGGGCCCTGGAATTCCGTGACCACGTGATGAAAAGCGGATGGCTGCCGTCCATCTTCGTCTTTTCCAGCGTCAAGGCCATCAGCCAATACACCGTGGAACAGATCCTGGAAATGGGGATCGACGGTTTTTGGGTGGGTTACGAGGGGACAAAGTCGGGATACGCGAAGCAGCAGGGCCGGCCCGTGGAGGAGATTTTTACCGAGTTCCGGGAGCACGGCATCACGATCCTGGCCTCCATGATCGTGGGCTTCGACTACCAGGACCACGCCGTGGTGGCCGAGGAATTGGCCGGGTTGATGAAGCTCAAACCCTCCCTGGCCCAATTCCTTATATACGGTCCCGTGCCCAGTACGCCCTTCTACGACCGGGTCAAAAAGGCGGATTTGATCCGCGACGACTACAAAAACGAACCCGAAAAGTTCTACCGGCGGGCCGACGGGTTCACGACCATGATCAAGCACCCGACGTTGAGTCCGGCCCAGATCGAGGAGATCCAGCAATGGTGCTTCGACCAGGATTTCCAACGGCTGGGCCCCAGCCTTTTCCGGGTCATCGAATCCTGGCTGTTGGGACATCAAAAACTCAAGGGCTCGCCCAACCCGTTGATGCGCCAAAAAGCGGAGTTTTACGCCAAGGAAATCCGCAAGGCCTATCCGATCTTTCTGGCCGGCCGCCTCCTGGGCCCCAACCGGGTCGTTCGGGCGTGGATCGCGGAACTTCAAGCGGAGGTTCATCGGACGTTGGGTCCCGCCACCCCGATGGAAAAAGCCCGGTCCCTTCTGGCCTTCGGCATGGCCCTGTGGACCTGGACGACCCTTCGGTTCAATTGGTTTCAGCATCCGCCCCTGACCCGCACCGAATACGGTCGTCCCGTGGAAAAGGATTCCGCGGACGTCCCCGCGCCCGTGGGCGCCCTGGCCCCGGTCCTTTCGGATTGACAGCGGGGGCCGACTGAAGTAAAGTCCCTTCGTGGAAACCCCGAGCGTCGAGCAACTGACCCAAGGCTTGACCCGCGCCCGCGAATCGCTGGCCCGGCTGGGGAGGT
>DAOQNO010000325.1:0-2255 GCA_035332125.1 Elusimicrobiota bacterium
CCCCCCGGCGGACACGCAATCAAAGGTTGTCGCGGTTCCAAAATCCACGACGATGCACGCCCGCCGCTTCCGGGCGAAGGCCGCCGCCGCGTTAACGATTCGATCGGCCCCCACTTCCGCCGGGGCGTCCACCAGCACCCGGACGCCGGTCACCACGCCGGGCCCGACAAAGAGGGCCGGCCGGCCCAGGTAACGGTCGGCCACCTCGCGAAACACCGGATCCAACGCCGGCACCACGCTGGCCACGGCCACGCCGGCCAAGCGGTCGGGGTCCAGGCCCGCGCTCTGCAGCAAGGACCGGAGGGAAGGGCCGTAATCGTCGGCCGTTAGGTGCGATCGGGTGGACAGACGCCAGGTTTGAAGGGCTTTGGGCGGGGCGGGCGGTCCCGAACGACGGGGGGCCGCCGGCGCCGCGGGGAAAAGGCCGAGGGTGATGTTGGTGTTGCCGATGTCGATGGCCAAAAGCATGGGAGGCGTCGTCGGACGCGGGGTCAGTGTAGCAATTTCTCCCGCTTTTCGCGGGGGCCGGAATCCGGGGGGATCAGCTCAGCGTGGGCTGGGGAAGGTCCGCCGGAGACGCGCCGACCGGCGTCGATTCGGCCGAGCGGCCCGATTCCCCGTCGCCCGCGGGTCCCGGGGCCGATTGGCAGACCCGGTCCAGGGCTTCCCGGAAAGACTGGTAATGATCCTGAAAAACCATCACTTTGGACATTCGGCCGAAACTGCGTTCCGTGATCATGAGGAACCGATGGCCGTTCTTGGTGATTTGACACTCCAAGGTGTATTCCCGTTTCCCGCACTGGATGGTTTCCGTGCTCATGCCCATTCTCCCCGGGCGCGCCCCGTGGGGCGCCGCCGTCTACGAAGTTACGATGTTCTGTTTTTTTAAAACGTCCACCAATTCCTGGACGGCGCCGATGGATTTTTGAAGCGCGGTCTTTTCGTCCGCCGTCAAGGAAAGGGAAATGATTTGCTCCACGCCCCGGGCGCCCAACTTGACGGGAACGCCCAGGAAAAGTCCCCGGGCGCCGTATTCGCCTTCCAAATAGGCGGCGCAGGGCAGAATCCGTTTCTTGTCCAACAGGATGGCTTTGACCATGGCCACGACGCTGGCCGACGGGGCGTAATAGGCGGATCCCGTCTTGAGCAATTTCACGATTTCGGCCCCGCCGTCCCGGGTGCGTTGAAGAATGGCGTCCAATTTATCCTTCGGCAACAATTCCGTAACGGGAACCCCCGCCACGGTCGTGTAGCGGGCCAAGGGCACCATGGTGTCCCCGTGGCCGCCCAGCACCGTCGGTTGAATGTCCTCCACCGACACGGACAGGGCTTCGGCCAAGAAAGTCGCCATGCGCGCCGAATCGAGAACCCCGGCCATGCCGATGACCCGGTTCTTGGGAAAACCCGTGGTCCGCAGGGCCACGTGAGCCATGGCGTCCAGGGGGTTCGACACGACGATCAAAATGGCTTCGGGCGAATGCGCGGCCACCTGGGCGGACACGGCTTTCACGATGCCGGCGTTCGTGTTCAATAAATCGTCGCGGCTCATGCCCGGCTTTCGCGGAATGCCCGCCGTGATCACCACGACGTCGGAACCGGCGGTCGGCGCGTAATCCGTCGCCCCGGTGACCCGGCTGTCGTACCCGTACACCGGGCCCGACTGCAAAATGTCCAGGGCTTTTCCCGCCGGCATGCCTTCGGTTTGCGGGATGTCGACCATCACGACATCGCCCAACTCCGTTTCCGCCAGCCGCTGAGCCAACGTGGCCCCGACGTTCCCCGCTCCGATAACGCTGATTTTCCGCCTCATGATGCCCTCCCTCGATTTCCCGCGAACCGCGTTGAATAGGAATAACAATACTAATATTTAAACTTTTTTTCAATTCGTCATGTCTTTACTGTTTGTTTCCTTTGACCTTCGGAAATCCGGTGAACAAGGGAGCCCACGGGGGCACGTCGACCGCCCCCCCGATTGAGCCGGCCCGTCCCGGCCGGGCCGCCCCAAAAACCAAAACGCCCGCGGCCGGGTTTCCGTTCTGGGCGGAAACACCCCCGCGGGCGTTGAAAAAGGCGGAATTACTTTTTCTTGTCTTTTCCTTCGATTTCTTCGCTGGCGCCGCCCAGGACTTCCCGGACCGTGGTCATCCCGTCCAGGGCTTTTTGCAGTCCGTCGGCGATGATGGTACGCATTTTCTGGGGCGAGACCACCGTGGCCGCCTCCCGCACCGCGATCTCCCGCGGGGTCGCGGCCAAGG
>DAOQNO010000326.1:0-2239 GCA_035332125.1 Elusimicrobiota bacterium
ACCCGTTTCGGCGTCCTCCACCAACAGGCGGACGCCGGCGGGCCACCGATTCTCCCAGGGATCGCGCAGGGGCACGGCGACGACGTCGTGGCGTCCCCGGGCGATGCGGAGGGCCCGCTCGTACCCCGCGTCCATAAAATCGGAAATCAGGAAAACCACGGCCCGGCGCCGCTGAACGCGACTGAGGGTGTCCAGGGCGGTTTTGATCGACGTGCCCCGACCTTGCGGCGCGTGGGAAAGGACCTCGCGGACCAGGCGCAAAACATGCCCCCGGGATTTTCGGGGCGGAACGTATTTTTCCACCCGGTCGGAAAAAAGCATCAATCCGGCCTTGTCGTTGTTTCGAAGGGCCGAAAGCGCGAGAAGGGCCGTGATCTCGGCGGCCCTCTCGGACTTGAACTGGCCCCGGCTGCCGAACCCCAGGGAACCGCTGACGTCCACCAAAAACATCACCGTCAGTTCGCGTTCTTCGATGAATTTTTTGACGAACGGATGGCCCAGGCGGGCCGTCACGTTCCAGTCGATGCTTCGAACGTCGTCGCCGGGAAAGTATTCCCGAACCTCGGCGAACTCCATGCCCCGGCCCTTAAAGGTGCTGGAATAGGACCCGGCGAACAAATCGCTCACCAAGCGCCGGGCCGTGATTTCGATCCGGCGGACGTGGCGAAGGACTTCGGGGGAGAGCGCGGCGGGCATGGAAAGCCGACCCCGGCGGGGGTTAGGGAACGTCGACTTCGTTGAAAATGTGCTGGAGGACGTCCTCGACGGTTTTTTCCTCGGCCTCCGCCTCGTAGGTCAAGATCACCCGGTGTCGGAGCACGTCGGGGCCGATGGATTTCACGTCCTCGGGGGTGACGTATCCCCGCCCTTTTAGGAAAGCGAGGGCCTGGGCCGCCTTGTGCAGGGCCAGGGTGGCCCGGGGCGAGGCGCCGAATTGAATCAGATTTTTCAGGGGCGCGAGCGCCGTCCCCTCCGGCCGCCGGGTGGCCGCCACGATGTCCAGAATGTAATTCTTTATTTTTTCATCGACGTAAATCTCGTCCACGACCCGCCGGGCCTGGGCGATCCGGTCCAGGGAGACCACGCGCCGGGCCCGGGGAGCCTCCGGCAGGGACATGCGCTCCATCACGGTTTTTTCCTCTTCCCGGGAGGGGTAGGACACTTTGATTTTCAGCATGAACCGGTCCACCTGGGCTTCGGGCAGGGGATAAGTGCCTTCCTGTTCGATGGGGTTTTGGGTGGCCAGCACCAGAAAGGGTTCCGGCAGGGCGTGGGTGGTGTCGCCGATGGTGACCTGACGTTCCTGCATGGCTTCCAGGAGGGCGCTCTGCACCTTGGCGGGCGCCCGGTTGATTTCGTCCGCCAGCAGAAGATTCGTGAACACGGGACCCTTTTTGACGGAAAAGGACCCTTCCTTGGGGTTGTAAATCAGCGTGCCGATGACGTCGGCGGGCAACAGGTCGGGCGTGAACTGAATGCGCTGGAACTGGGCCTCGATGATGCCCGCCAAGGTCCGGACGGCGAGGGTTTTGGCCAGCCCGGGCACCCCTTCCAACAACAAATGGCCGTGGCCCAGGAGGCCCACCAGCAGGCGCTCCAACAGGGTGCGTTGGCCCACAATCACGCGGCCCAATTCGGCGAAAACTTCCTCGACGAACTGACTTTCCTGTTTCACTTTCTCACTCACAAGGCGGATGTCGGTCATGGCGATTCTTCTCCTGGATCGGATCAAAAAAGGCGTTGAATTCGCCCCACGCGCGGCGCACTTCATTAACGAAAATCCCGCCCAAAAGTTCGGCGGGGGGGGCGTCCCCACCGGAAAAAGGATAATTTCCCCCGGGGGTTTTTGTCAATCCGCCGTCGGGGGAAGGCGGCCCTTGACACCGGGACGGGGGTATGATACCTTGTTGTGGCACGGTGACGTGCGGGAACATTTCAAGGTTTTAAGGACAACGCGGTCCTCCCTTCAGCGGCACGATGGGAGGACTTTTTATTTGGGGCTCCGGCCCCGGCGCTCAAAGCGGCGCGCCTCCTTTTCGAACGACGGCGTTCGTTGGCGGAATCTCGCCACGAACGCCTTTTTTATTGCCCGCGCCCGGCGCGGATCAAATGGGGATGCGTCCCTTTGGACCGTCCACAACACACAGCAGAGGAGGAAGCACAATGAACATCAGCAAAAAGACTCAACGCGCGGTGCTCGCCGTGGCGGTCTCCGCCCTGGGGATGGGCGCCGCGTTGG
>DAOQNO010000327.1:0-2226 GCA_035332125.1 Elusimicrobiota bacterium
ACCATCCGGGTCTTGACGGGCCTCCTGCCTCCGACGGATGGCGTCGCCCGGGTGGCGGGCCTTTCCTTCGCCGACGGCCCCGACGCCATCAAAAAACGCGTCGGCTACATGTCGCAAAAATTCACCCTGTACAACGATCTCAACGTCGGCGAAAATTTGGAATTCGCGGCCGGCCTTCGGAAAATACCCCGGCGGATTTTCCGGGAACGGGCCCGCCGCCTGTTGGAATTCGTCCGGTTCGACCATCCGCTCTCGACGCTCGTGCGGGATCTCCCGGGGGGTTTGAAACAAGAGGTGTCCCTCGCGGCCGCCCTGCTGCACGAACCCGACGTCGTCTTTCTGGACGAACCCACCGCCGGGGTTTCCCCCGCGGCCCGGGCCCGATTTTGGACCCTCATTCGGCGGTTGGCCGCCGAGGGGCGCACGGTCTTCGTGACCACCCACTACATGGACGAGGCCGAGGAATGCGGCCGCATCGCGCTCATGCGCGCGGGGCGGATCATCGCCCTGGGGGCGCCCGCGGAATTGAAACGGGACGCCTTTCCCGAACGTCTGCTGGAATTGGAATGGGCCGGGGAGCCCCCCGCCGGCTGGCGGGAGGAGTTGTTGAAGCGCGCGGCGCTCACCGTGGTCCCCCACGGACTCTATCATCACGCGCTGGTCCGGGACGAAGAGGCTTTCGCGGCGTTCTCCCGAAACCGCCCGGCCTTGACGGTCCGGACGGTGTCGCCTTCCTTGGAAGACGTGTTCATCCGCCTCGTGGAGGGGCGCGACCGATGATTTCCCGGCGGCCGTGGTTTCACGCGGGGCGGGCCCGGGCCGTGGCCAAAAAGGAAATCCATCACGTCCTTCGGGATCCCTTCGTTTTGGCCATGGCCTTGGGCGTGCCCGTGTTTCTCGTCGTTTTTTTCGGCTACGTGCTGGACTTTGATGTGAAACGAATCGCCTTGACCGTGGTGGACCACGACCAAACCCGGGCCTCCCGGGAGCTCGTGGACCTCTTTTCGAGCGCGGCCTATTTTCGCCCCCGGCCGCCGGAAGCCGGCCGGACTCCCCTGGAAAGCCTGGAGGAGGGCCGGGCCAAAGCCGCCCTTTTCATCGAACCAGGGTTCGGCGGCCGTTTGGCCGACGGCGTTCCGACCAGGGTTCAAATCGTTTTGGACGGTTCCGACAACCAAACCACCGGGGTCGTGGGAAGTTACTTGGGCGGCCTCCAGCGCGCCGCCGCCCGTCGCGCGTCCGGGGCGACGCCCGGCCGGAACGTGGAGCTTCGCACCCGGTTCCTTTTCAATCCCGAGCTCAACAGCCGGTGGTTCATCGTCACGGGGTTGTTCGTCGTGGCCGTGGGCGTCCTTTCGATTTTGCTCACGGCCCTCACCGTCGCCCGGGAATGGGAGACGGGGTCCATGGAACTGCTGCTCTCCACGCCGGTGCGGCCCCTGGAAATTATTTTGGGAAAGTTGGCTCCCTACATGGGCCTTTGCCTGGGCGCGGTGGCGCTCGTCTACGCGGCGGCGCGGCTGGCCTTCGGGGTCCCCTTTCGGGGGAACCACCTTGTTTTCCTCTTGGCCTGCGTTTTGTTTTTGGCCTGCACCCTGGCCCAGGGTCTGTTGATTTCCGTCGTGACCCGCCAGCAACAATTGGCCATGCAGCTCTCCAACATCACGGGGCTTCTGCCCGCCACGCTCCTCTCGGGGTTCATTTTCCCCGTGGAGAGCATGCCGCTCTTTTTCCGCGTCCTCACCTCCCTGTTGCCGCCCCGTTGGTTCATCGATTGCTGCCGGGGCATTTTCCTCAAGGGCGCCGGGCTTCGGGAATTGGCGGTCCCGCTCGGCGCGTTGACCCTGATCGCGACCGGCCTCATTCTCCTGGCGACGAAAAAATTTAAACGGGATCTGGAACCCTGACCTTGAACCCGACGATCCGGGCCTTCCTCAAAAAAGAATTCATTCAAGCCTTGCGGGACAAACGCATGCGGATCATTATTTTCGCGATCCCCGTCGTGCAGATCACGGTATTCGGCCTGGCGTTGTCGAACGAAATCAAAAACGTCCGACTGGCGCTGTACGCCGCGCCGACGGACGCTCTGGCCCAGGACCTTCACCGTCGGGCCCTGGCGTCGGGGTGGTTCCGCCCCGCGGAAGGGAACGACCCGGACCCGGTGGGGACCGTTCGCGCGGGCCGGGCCGACGCCGCGCTGGTGGCGCCGGCGGAAACGCTGGACCG
>DAOQNO010000328.1:0-2225 GCA_035332125.1 Elusimicrobiota bacterium
ACCTGTTCGACGCGGCCGGAAACGTCCCCCGCCACACCAGCGATTTCAATCTCATGGGCCCCTGGAAAGAGCCGGACGGGTATATCGACCAGCTCCGGTTTCTGAACGCGCGTCTGTTGGAGGCCATCGACGCGATTGTCGCCCACGCCCGCGTTCCGCCGCTGATATTGTTGGTGTCCGATCACGGGTCCTGTTTTCGCGGCCGCGTCGGGGCGGACGATGAAAAGCTCGTGGCGGAACGCACCGGCATTCTTCTGGCGGTGGCCGCGCCCCCGGCCCAACGAGCGCTGTTTTACGATTCCATCACCCCGGTGAACGCCGTCCGTCTCCTGGCGGGGAGCGCCTTTGGACGACCCCAGCCGCCGGTGGACGACCGGGTCTATTGGAACGCCGAAAACATCGCCACCCCCAAAAGTTAGCCGAACCCACCCGAACCGATTACCATTCGCTCCAGGTTTTTGATTTGGTGTCGGTGTGATCGCAACTAATGATGACGCGCCCCAGCGGCGGCCCCCCCACGTAGGCCGTTAGATAAATCATCGGGTAATAGCCGTCGACCGCATCGGGCCACGGAATGATGCAATTGCCGTTGTGGCCCTGGTCCGATTCGGTCGCGTGCCGGATCACCGGGATCTTGGTGATGTACTTTCCATCCAAAACCGACGCGTTTTCATTGATGCTGGAGCAGGTCCCCCCCACCACGATGCTCGGCGGGTAAAACCCTTCGTTGTCGGAATAATAAATCGATAAGGCGCTTCGAATGGCCCCCAGCTGGCCCTTCATGGCCGCTTCGCGGGATTTCACAACCAGATTGGCAAATTTGGGAATAGCGATGGCCGCCAGGAGGCCGATGATGGCCACCACCAGCATGAGCTCAATCAGCGTGAACCCGTTTTTTTTCATCGAAAGGTCCCCGATTAAGGGTATCCCCCTCCCCCCGCTTTTGCAAGGGAATTCGGACCCGCCCGCCGGCCGAAGCGCCCCGGGCCTTCGATTGACCGCTCCGACGGAAATTGATAAAGTCCTTTCCGTTCTTTTCCGAGGCCCCGCCATGCCCTATCTCGTCCTTGCCCGAAAGTTCCGTCCCCAGCTTTTTGAAGAGCTGGTGGGCCAGGAACACGTCACCCAAACCCTGACCAACGCGCTCAAAAGCCAGCGCCTGGCCCACGCCTATATTTTTTCCGGCCCCCGGGGTTGCGGCAAGACCACCACCGCCCGCATCCTCGCCAAGGCCCTGAACTGCGTGAAGGGCCCCACGGCCACGCCCTGCGGGGAATGCCCCCAGTGCAAGGAAATCGCCGCGGGCTCTTCCACGGACGACGTGCTGGAGATCGACGGCGCCTCCAACCGGGGCATCGACCAAATCCGCGAACTACGGGACACCGTCAAATACGCCCCGGCCCGCTCCCGCTACCGCGTCATCATCATCGACGAAGCCCACCAGATTTCCAAGGACGGATTCAACGCCCTCTTAAAAACCTTGGAGGAGCCGCCCCCCCACGTGGTCTTCATGATGGCCACGACCGAAGCCCAGAAGATTCCGGAGACCATCCTCTCCCGGTGCCAACGCTTCCAATTGCGCGCCATTTCCCCGGCGGACATCGCCGATCAACTGCGCAAAATCATCTCCGCCGACGGCCTGACCATCGAGGACGCCGCCCTGGACGAAGTGGCCCGGGCCGCCCACGGGTCCCTGCGGGACGCCCTGTCGCTCATGGACCAGGTGATCGCCTACGCCCCGACGGGCGCCACCGCCGAGGACGTTCGAAAACTGTTGGGGCTCCTGCCCCGGGAGCTCGTTCGGAGCTTCACGACGACCCTGCGGGAGGAATCGCCCGTTAAAACCCTTCAAGCCATCGATCGGGCCGTGGCCGACGGTTTCGATTTGGGCCAGCTGACCGAGGCCCTGGTGGACCATTTCCATCGGCTCCTTCTATGGAAGGCCGGCGTCCGGGACCCCCGGGCCGCCGACGCCCGGGACCTGGAAGTCGACGCGTCCGCCTATTCCGTCGAGCGGCTGGAGCGCGACCTGGGCGTCGCCGCCCGCGCCGCCGCGGATTTGCGCCGGAGCGAATCCCCCCGGGTCACCTTTGAATTGGCCTGCCTGGAACTTTCCCAGGGCCTCACGCCCGTGGACGAACTGATCGAGCGTTTGGAGGATTTGGAAAAACGGCTGTCCGCCGGCGCGCCGCCCTCCGCGGTCTTCCGCGCCCCCCCGGCCTCCC
>DAOQNO010000329.1:0-2222 GCA_035332125.1 Elusimicrobiota bacterium
CCGCATGTCCGAGGACTTGTACCGCCGGGCCCGGGCCCGGCTCTATTTCGTTTTCGGGTCCATGGCCCTGGAACGCCGTCTGCCCGGGGCCTCCAACTATTTTCGGGATTCCTACCGCGCCCGGCCGAGCCTTCGGGCGGCGGCCGGGTGGACCGTGGGGCTTTTGCCCGCGGCGGCCCGGCGCGGCGCGGTCCGCGCCTACCGGATTTTCACCGGATGGATTCCGGCGGCCCGGGTCTTCGCCGCCCGGCGGGAGGGCTGACCGTGGCGACGCGTTCAAAATCCCTTTGGTCCGGCGGGCCGGTGCTGGTGACCGGCGCGGGCGGTTTCATCGGCAGCCACGTGGTGGAGGCCCTCTTGGACCGGGGCGCCCGGGTGCGGGCGCTGGTCCATTACAACGGCGCGGGGCGCCAAGGCTTTTTGGACGAGATCGACGGCCGACGGCGCGCCCGGTTGGAGGTCGTGGCCGGGGACGTCCGGGACGCCCACCAGATGGCCGAGGTCGTGAAGGGCTGTTCCGCGGTGGCCCACCTGGCGGCCCTGATCGCCATTCCCTATTCCTATCAAGCGGCCGACTCCTACGTGGCCACCAACGTCCAGGGCACGCTGAACGTGTTGGAAGCCTGCCGCCGCCACAAAGTGCGCCGGTTGGTCGTGACCTCCACCAGCGAAGTCTACGGCACGGCCCAGCGGACGCCCATGGACGAAACCCACCGGTTGAACGCCCAGTCGCCCTACGCGGCCAGCAAAATCGCCGCCGACCAAATGGCCCTGGCCTACCACCGAAGCCACGGCCTGCCCGTCGTGGTGCTCCGCCCCTTCAACACCTACGGGCCGCGTCAGTCGGCCCGGGCCGTGTTGCCGACGATCCTTTCCCAAATTCTTTCGGGGGCCAAGACCCTCGCTCTGGGGAACACCGCCCCCCGCCGGGACCTGACCTTTGTGACGGACACGGCGGCCGCCTTCGTCGCGGCCCTGGAGCGCCCGGGCTTGGACGGCGAGGTGATCCATTTCGGCCAGGGGAAGGCCGCCAGCGTGGGCGAGCTGGCGGAAAAAAGCATGACGCTCCTCCGCCGCCGGCCGCGCCTTAAAATCGACCGCGCCCGGGCCCGACCCGCCGCCAGCGAAGTGGATTTGTTGCTCTGCGACGCGGGCAAGGCCCGTCGGCTCTTGAACTGGACGCCCCGGGTGGGATTGGACGAGGGCCTTCGCCGCACCGCCGAGTACCTTCGCCGGCATCTAAGCGCCTACCGCCCCGGGGACTACGCCCGATGACCGCCGCGAAACCCGCCGCCGGACTGCGAGCCGTGATTCTGGCCGGGGGCCGGGGCACGCGCCTTCAACCCTTCACCATCAATTTCCCCAAACCCCTGATGCCCCTGGGCGACAAGCCCGTCCTGGAAGTGCTCATGGAACGGCTTCTGGCCCACGGCGTGACCGACATGACCCTGGCCCTCGGCCACCTGGCGGAACTCATCAAGGCCTATTTCGAGCAGAAGCCCGAATGGAAAAAGAAGATCCACCTCCGCTTCGTGCACGAGGACGCGCCCCTCGGGACCGCCGGGGCCCTGTCGTTGGTGCCGGACCTGAAGGAAACTTTTTTGGTGCTCAACGGCGACCTGCTGACCGACTTGGACCTCGGCGCCCTGGTGGCCTTTCACCGGGAAAAGGGCGCGGCTCTCACCATCGCGGCCCACACCCGGGAGGTCAAGATCGATCTGGGCGTCCTGGACATCGACGGCGAACGCCGGGTGACGGGCTACCGGGAAAAACCCGTGTCCCGGCTGGAAGTGAGCATGGGCATTTACGTCTACGAGCCCCGCGTTTTGAAGTGGGTGAAACCCGGCGTCCCGCTGGATTTCCCGGACCTGGTGCTGGCGCTTTTGAAGGCGGGCGAGCGGGTGGTCGCCTACCCAAGCCGGTGCCAGTGGTTGGACATCGGCCGCCCCGACGATTACCGCCAGGCCCAGGAACTTTTCACGAAGACCCCGGGCCCGTCGATCACCTCCGTTTAACCCGTCGTGCGAATTTGGGTCACGGGGAGCGGCGGCTACGTCGGTTCCCGCCTGCTGAAAAGCCTTCGCCGCCGTTTCCCCCGGGCGGTCGTGCAAGGCGACCGTCGGGGCCCGGGCCCCGCCCCCCGGTTCAAATCCATCGACGACGTCGGCGCGCGGTTGGCGCGGTTTCGGCCCACCCACGTCGTTCACTGCCTGGGTCGGACC
>DAOQNO010000330.1:0-2216 GCA_035332125.1 Elusimicrobiota bacterium
ATTTCATCGAAAAGCATTTGGCCGTCACCACGGCGGCTTAAGGTTCGGCCCATGGCCCAAAACGCGATGCAGCAGAAGATCATCGAGAACCTCTGGGATTCCAGCCGCACCCTGCGGGAATTGGCCAACGAGGCGCCGGCCATCGAGAAGGCCGCCCGGGCCATCGTCAAATCCCTGCGCGGCGGGCACAAATTGTTGGCCTTCGGCAACGGGGGGTCCGCCGCCGACGCCCAGCATCTGACCGCGGAGCTCTCCGGCCGTTTTGAAAAAGACCGCCGGGGCCTGCCCGCCGTCGCCCTGACCACCAACCCCTCGGCCGTCACCGCCATCGCCAACGACTATTCCTACGACGACATCTTCTCCTGGCAGATGGAAGGCCTGGTGAAGCGGGGCGACGTCGTGGTCGCCATTTCCACCTCCGGCAATTCCGCCAACGTGTTGGCGGGGGCCAAGGAAGCCAAGAAGGTCGGCGCCACGGTCATCGCTTGGACGGGCAAAGGCGGGGGGAAACTGAAAGCCTTGGCCGACGTGTGCCTGGACGTCCCCTCCCAGCGGACGGCGCGCATCCAGGAAGGCCACCTGGCTCTTCTCCACACCCTTTGCGCCATCGTGGAAGACGAGCTCTTCCCCTCGACCGCCAAGGCGCGTGGCTACCACTAACGTCCTTCCGCCCGCGGCGCTTCTCCGCCGCCTGGCGGCCCGTCGGCGCGGGCGCCGCGTCGTTTTCACCAACGGTTGTTTCGATTTGTTCCACGCGGGCCATTTGAAGGTTCTGAACCTCGCGAAGCGCGCCGGGGACCTGCTGGTTGTGGGGTTAAACGACGACCGGTCGGTTCGGCGGCTCAAGGGGCCCAAGCGGCCGATTTTGCCCCTGAAAGACCGGGCCGCCCTGATGGGGGCGCTGAAAGACGTCGATTACGTGACCTGGTTCGGCGAAGACACGCCCCACGATTTAATTCGCCGGTTGAAACCCGAGGTGCTGGTCAAAGGCGGCGATTGGTCCGCCGACCAAATCGTCGGGCGGGAATTCGTCAAAAAAGTGGTGCGGGTGCCCCTGCTCAAAGGGCGCTCCACCTCGGGGATCATCGCCACCATCGCCCGGCGCTATGGCCGGGGCTAAATTCGACGGCGGCGTTCTCCGCCTGCTGGACGCCAACTTGAATCGGGCGCGGGAAGGCCTCCGCGTATTGGAAGACACGGCCCGTTTCCGCTGGGACGACCGGCCGATGTTCCAGGGGTTGCGCCGGGCGCGGCATGGGCTCGACCGAATCACCCGCCGCCATTACCCGGCGCTGGTGAGCAGCCGCGACGCGGGCGCCGATCCCGGCCGACGGATGGCCGAGCCCCGACGGCGCACCGACGAAGGGCTGGTGGCGTCGAATTTTCGCCGGGCCGAGGAAGCCCTCCGGGTGTTGGAGGAATACGGCAAGGTGTTCGCGCCCGCGGCGGCGGCCTCTTTCAAGCGCCTGCGGTTCGAGCTGTATCGATGGGAAAAGAGCGCGGCGACGCGCGGGAGGGCCCGTGAAACGAAAACGCCTTTTTGATTTGAGCGACGTCCGGCTCTATTGCCTGACGACCGCGCCCCGTCCCGGAATGACCTATTTCGACATGGTGTCCAAAGCCTGCGCGGGCGGCGCCGACGCCATCCAGTTGCGGGACAAAACCCTGTCGGCCCGGGAATTGCTGCGCGTGGCGAAAACGCTGCAGTCGGTGTGCGACCAGCACGGCGCCCTTTTTATCCTGAACGACCGCGTGGACGTGGCCCTGGCGGCCGACGTGGACGGGATTCACATCGGTCAGGAGGACCTGCCGGTGCGGGTGGTCCGACAGATGGTGGGCCACAAAAAACTGATCGGTTGCTCCACCCATTCCACGGCCCAGGCCCTCCAGGCGGCCGGGGACGGGGCGGATTACGTGAGTTGCGGCCCCCTGTTCCCAACGCCCACAAAGCCCGATTACGTGCCCGTGGGGCTGGATTTGGTGAAGGAATACCGCGCCTTGCTGCGGATTCCCTTCGTGGCCATCGGCGGCATCGACGAAACCAACGTCGCGGCCGTGGCGGCCGCGGGCGCGGACCGGGTGGCGGTGGTGCGGGGGGTGTGCGGGGCGTCGGACGTGGAAGGCGCCGCCCGGGCGCTGAAGGAAAAATTTTTGAAGGCGAAGGCCGCGCAGCAATCCGCCGTCGCGGGATAGGAGCGGACCCATGAGCACGACAT
>DAOQNO010000331.1:0-2207 GCA_035332125.1 Elusimicrobiota bacterium
CTCTTCGGCGCCGTGGTCCTGGTGGCGGTGGGCAGCATCGCCGGCGAATGGCTGGGCGTGAAGGGCTTGCTGGGCAAAGCCTGGTTCTGGCTGGGACACCAAGGGTGGGAATACCTCGAGCTCGGCCGCCTCTGGCAGATTTTGCTCACGGCGGGCATGGTCATCTGGGCCTTCATCGTCTTCCGGGGCATTCGTCCCACGTTGGCGGGGGAGGACAAGGGCGGCCTGCCGTACCTGCTCCTCTATTCCATCGTGGCCATTCCGCTCATGTATTCCTTCGGCATGATGTACCGCCCCGGCACCAACTTCGCCGTGGCGGATTTCTGGCGCTGGTGGATCGTGCATCTTTGGGTGGAGGGTTTTTTTGAGCTGTTCACGACCATCGTCGTGGCCCACATCTTCGTTCTTTTGGGCTTGGTGTCCCGGGAAGCGGCCCTGCGGGTCGTTTACCTGGACATCGTTCTTTATCTGGGGAGCGGCATGATCGGCACCGCCCACCACTACTACTGGACGGCGCAACCGGCGATCAACCTCGCCCTGGGCGCCATCTTTTCCGCCATGGAAGTGGTTCCGCTCTGCCTGCTGACGCTGGAAGCCTGGGATTTCATCAAACTGCGCCAGGACAAGAGCGTTCTGGGCGTGGACCCCAAGGCTTTTCCCCACAAATGGACGGTCATGTTTTTAATGGCCGTGGGTTTTTGGAACTTCCTGGGCGCGGGGGTCTTCGGATTCCTGATCAACCTGCCCATCGTGAGCTACTACGAGCACGCGACCTACCTGACGTCCAATCACGGCCACGCGGCACTGATGGGCGTCTACGGCAACCTGGCGATCGCCGCCCTGGCCTTCTGCACCCGGGTCCTCGTCCGGCCGGAGCGTTGGAACGACCGGCTGTGGGGGGTTTCCTTCTGGTCCCTGAATGCGGGCTTGATGTTGATGCTCCTGCTCAACATTTTCCCGGCGGGGATTTACCAGTTGGTTCAGAGCGTTAATCACGGGTTTTGGTACGCCCGAAGCGCGGCGGTCTTGAACTCGTCCTTCTTTCAAACCGCGACTTGGGCCCGGGTCGTGGGGGACCTGGTGTTTGTGGTGGGCGGCGTCGTTCCCATCGCCTATTTTATGGTGACGCGGCTCTTCTCCCTTCGGTCCGCGAAATAGACACTCCGTTCGAAACGCCCCCGCTCCTTCGATCTTGGAAGGGGCGGGGGCGTTTTATTTTCCGGCGGCGGGAGAGCGACGGGCGACCATGTAATAAAGGACGGGCACGGCCACCCGGGAAAGGAGGGTCGAGGCCACCTCGCCCGCCATGAGGGCCACGGCGAGGCCCTGAAAGATGGGGTCAAACAGGATCACCCCGGCGCCCACCACCACCGCCGCGGCGGTGAGCAGCATGGGCCGGAAACGCACGGCGCCCGCGTCGATGACGGCCTCTTTCAATGGCATCCCTTCGGCCAGGCGCAGATGAATAAAATCCACCAAGATGATGGAATTGCGGACCACGATCCCCGCCCCGGCGATGAACCCAATCATGCTGGTGGCCGTGAAATAGGCCCCCAGAGCCCAATGGGCCGGTAGAATGCCCACCAGGGTCAACGGGATCGGCACCATCACCACCAGCGGAATCAGGAACGAACGGAACCACCCCACCACCAACACATAAATCAACAGCAAGGCGAAGGCAAAGGCCAGCCCCAGGTCCCGAAAGACCTCGTAGGTTATTTGCCATTCCCCGTCCCATTTCAGTGCCCACTCCTGGGAATTTCCGGGCTGTTTTGAAAAATATTCCCGGAGGGCAAATCCTTCTTTTTCCGCCATTTCGCGAATTCCTCGGCGGAGGGCCAGAATGGCGTAGACGGGGCTTTCCTGTTTGCCCGCGACATCGGCGATGACGTAGCTCGCCCGTTGAAGATTTTTGTGGTGGACCGGAGCGTCCCGCTCGATTCGGTCCGTGCGAGTCAAGGTTCCCAGGGGGAGCATCGTCCCGTTGCGGGACATCATTTGGAGGCCGCGCAGGGCGTCCAACCCCCGTCGATTTTCCGGGGAAAGACGCAGGCGTATTTCGACCGGTTCCCGGTCCTCGGTGTGGGCCAGACCCAAGGTTTGCCCGCCGAGGGACAACGACACCGTTTGCGCGACCGCGGCGGGCGGCAAGCCGTTGAGCGAAGCTTTTTCCCGGTCCACCACCAGCCGGTCCAGGGGTTCCGGGG
>DAOQNO010000332.1:0-2200 GCA_035332125.1 Elusimicrobiota bacterium
ACGCCACCGGGGCCGGGTCGGTGGCCCGGTGGGCCAGCACCCCCTGGGCGATCAGCCGGGCTTCCTCCTGGCCCGATATCACCCGAACGTCGATGCCGGAGCGGCGACGGAGCGTGTGCAGGACGATCTCGCTGTTGGAGGCGTCCCGAAGGGCGCTCGTGCCGAAGGCGGTTATTTTTTCAACCCCGAGATCCCGGCAGGTTTTATGGAAACTCTGGAAGGCCGCCACGGTCCGCCGCAGGGCCGCGGCGCCGATGCGGCCGCGCTGGAAGACGCCTTCCCCAAGACGGACGGCGAGGCGTTCCCGGTGAAGGCGTCGGGCGAGGCCGTCCGGGCCGATGTCGTGGACATCGAACCGAACGGCGTTGGTTCCTAAATCGATCAGGGCGATGCGCATGGGAAGGTCGGCCCCGCCGTTTCGACGGGCTCCGGGGGAATTATAACCTTTCGGATCCCGAAACGTGAATCAGGCGCTCGTGACGACGACGCGCGCCGTTTTAAGAGCCCGTCGCGCCCATTCGCCCACATCGAGCACGGTCAATCGCCCGGAAAGACATTGGAGCAGCAATACCCGGAACGGCGCGTCCTCCCGCCGGGGATCGAACACGATGGCGTTCAAATCCGCCGTCAACAAATTGAGCGTTTTTCCCCGGCGGTGGGCCGGGCCGGCGTCGAACCGCAGGACCGCGTCGGGCGAAAACGCGTCCGCCGCGATCACGAGGACGCGGGATTTCTTGAGGTAAGCGGCAAGGACCGGGTCCAATTGCCCGTTCCGACGGTCCCGCAATTCTTTTCGCAACTCGCGTTTGACCCGTTCTTCCGTCCACCCCCGGCGGTCTTCGGACATCCAAGACCCGTTGACGATCAGGATATCGGGGCGACGGGCGTCGCGACCGGCGCGCTCCTTCAATTGAGCCGTCACCGCTTCCCGCGTGCTCGGCGACCCTCCCGCGCCGTTTAGAAGTTCAGTGACCCGGAGGGCCGTGATCAAGGCGGGCGAGGCCTCCGTGGCGGGCACGCCGGGGGCGCCCCACCAGTGGTTCCCGAGGGCGTGGCCGTGCTCCCAAGCCTGGGCCCAATCGGACGGAAGTTCCATTTCCGCGGACCGGGCCGCGACCGTCAAAACGTGCTTCGCCATCGAACGTTCAGCGCCGGACAACCCCGCCAGATAGGCGGATTGTCGAAGTTCCGCCTCGGGGCGGAGACCCGACGCCCGGGCGCGCCCGATTTGCGCCAATTGTTGCCCCCAAGGCACCCGAAGCCATTCGTTCAGGAGAAAATCCGCCGCGGGCCGCCGGCCGGGGCGCCCCTCGTTGGCGCGTTCCCGCAGGGCCTCCCGCATCCAGCGCCGGGTTTTAAGCGCGTCAAACCCGTCCAACAAATCGTTCCGCATCGGGTCCAACGCCACCTGCGCCGCGACCAGGCGGGCCAATTCGCGTTCGGCGTCGACATCGCCGCCCCGGCGGGCGTTAAGGACCAGTCCCATCAACGCCTCCACCGAGGCGGCGCGATCGTTGGCCACTTCCAACGTGACGTCGCGGACGGTTGTCGCCGGCGGGGCTTCCCGGACCGAGGCCGGGGCACGGCTTTTTTCCCAAAATTCAATCCGAAGGTCCGACAACAATTTATGTTCGGCCATCGCGCCGGCGACGGCGAGGATGAAACTCAGCACCGCCGCAAAGGACGGCGCGTTCCATCCGACCATTTGAAAAGCGGCCAGGAGACCAAGGAGATTCGCCCCGAAGAGAACCGGCAACGTCACGAGAGTCAAAAGGGCCGGCGTCGCCGGGTGCGTGAAAAGACGGGCCACGGCCGCCGAGGCGCCGCGAAACCCTTTCGCCGCCACGGCCCCGAGACCCTCGGAAGCCGTCGGGGGAGCTCCATCATCGGAAAAACCGGGGTCCAACGTTTGGAGGAGGCGCCAGGCCGCCGGCCCTTCCCGGGGCGAGGCGGCGCGCGCCGATTGGCCGTTCAACCAGGAATGGAAGAGCGGCTTCGGCAACGTTCCGCGCAGAAAGGGCGACACGACGGGGGCCAACAGGGGGGGAAGTTCCGATGGGGTTCCCCCGGCCAATCCCCAGAAATAGGCCATGCGAATCGCTTCGGCGGTGGGGCGAAGGCCGCGATCCCGCGTTCGAAGGGCCTGATCCGTTTGCCACGCCAGGAACCGGAGGGCCCGGGCCGTCAAGGGATTGAAAGC
>DAOQNO010000333.1:0-2199 GCA_035332125.1 Elusimicrobiota bacterium
TCCACACTGACGGTTGAATCCACCCGCAAACCCAACGGCACCGTCCAAACCGAGTTGTCCTGGAAAACCGCGGCGGGCGACGTGGAAACCGAAACGGTCAATTTCGACGCGGAGGGGAAAGTCGTCGGCGATCCGGCCCTGATCAAAAAAATCGCCGCGGCGCTTCACGTCGCCGCTCCCGCTTCCATGGGGACGGGTTTGGGGAGCGAGGACTGGCTGGACTTGCTGATGGCCATGGGAACCAGCGTGGAGTCGGCAACGCAATTGAAGGGCGGGTCCGTTCTCCACACGATGGCCCATCGGCTCGCGGACGGGACCTTCGCCGTTTCGTCGGCCCTCAAAACCGCCCAAGGAAACACCGTCGAACACCTCTTCCAATACGCTTCGGACGGCACGGTCCTGGGCGACAAAACGCCGGGCGCCAACAACGCCCGATTGAACACCACCCGCGCGAAGGGAATTGCCGGGTGGGCCGCCGGCCAGCTTTACCTCACGACCTTGACGGGCCGGGGTCAATGGGGGGGCGCCGTGACTTCCGAAACCTCCGGCGACCGGGAGTTTGTCCGTCTCGGCGACGGTTCCCTTCAAGAAACCGTTCGGTCGACGAGTTTGACCGGAAACGTTCATGTCGCGGTCATCGTCACGACGCCCGCGGGCGAGCGAACGGAGTTTGCCTTCGATTTCTCCAAGGACGGCGGGTTGCTTGATCAATCGGCCAAATCGCCCCAATCTTTTGTCTTGAAGGCGGACGCGCCCGAAGCCCAAACGGGCGTGGTGGGGGTGGCCGCCAATGGACACAACGCGGCCGCGACGCCCTCCGCCACGACCTCTCCCGCAACGCCGGCCGCGTCCGTGGCGGCGGCCCCGGCCGTGGAATGGCACGCCGTTTCCACCACCGGGATGACCCGTCAGAGCTACGTGATCATCGGCGGCCAAGCCCTGGTGTCGCGCACCGTGACGCAGTCCACCACCCCCATGGGCGCGACCCTGTCCGTCACCGTCAGCGAAGTCAACAACAAATACGATTCCGCCGGCCGTTTGATTTCGGCCAGTGGTCAGGCGCACACGTCGAGCGAGACGGCCATTCAATACGACGGCCTTCAAATTCTATCCGCCAACACGGCCAAGGAAAATGAAATCCTTTACAGTCTCTCGCCCCTCAAAGCGATCGTTGAATATTGGGCCTATCTTAACCGGCCCGGGGGAACCACGGTGGACTGGTCCAAAGTGACGGCCGAACAGCGGTCGTACATGGAAAATCTGGTCTCGACCATCAGCGGTCTCTTGACGTCCGCCGTCCCGCTCCAATCGGCCATGGCCGGGCTGGTTCAGAAAACCCAAACGACGGGTCGCGGCGCGTCCGGGGCGAGCACGTCCCAAACGGGATCCACGAACCTGGACTTAACGGATTTCCTGCCGATCTTCTCGACCCTCAACAACTTGAACGAAAAACTTCTTGCCGAGGTCGAAGCGGTATTGGCTTCGGTGTCGGGACCTCAACCGTCCGGGATCTCCGGAGCGCTCTCCTCGATCTTGCAGGGGATCAATCGCATGCTCGACCTGAAAACGAAATTGGCCGGGACCATCGCCGGCGGAGGATTGAAGGGTGTTCCCAAGCAATACACCGAATCCACGACCCAAAACACCTACGCGATCGTGGCCGGCCAGGCCGTCTTGATGAACGCCTCCACAAACTCCGACACCTTCACCGGGTTCGGCGCCCACGATCCCCATCCGGTCACGACGACGCACACGACCAGCCGCACCGATTATTCCTACAACGACGTCGGCTTGTTGATCGGCGCGATGGCGCTGTCGGACAGCCGCACCACCAACACCGTCTTGAGCGACGGATCCCCGCAGGTGGTGGTGAGCACCGCCCGGACCCGGAGCGTTTACACCGTGATCAACGGACAGGCCCAGGTTCGGGAGTCGACGACGAATTCGCACTCGGACGGTTCGGGCGGCGCGAGCATCACGGACAGCCAATCGACCACGTACTATCGTTATGACCGGGAAGGCCATTTGATCGGCGCCTTCGGCCAAGGGGAAGGCACGACCCAACAATTGGTGGGCAACCACGGAGGAACCGCCACCCAAATCACCACCAGCAAAACCACGCAACATTACGGCGTGTTCTGGGGCCAGGCCATGGTGACGGAAACGATCACCGAGGCCAACACCGTTTCCAACGGCGGC
>DAOQNO010000334.1:0-2191 GCA_035332125.1 Elusimicrobiota bacterium
CCCCCTTGGTGGAGGAGGGCCGCGTCGGATCCCTGGAAACGCTCCCCCGGGCCGGCGACCCCGAAGGCCATTTGGAGATCCGTTGGAAGGAAACCGGGGACGTTTTCGAACCGATCGGCGGACGTTTGGGCGGCTGGACGACGGCTCGGGACGTCGTCCTCCCGGGGTTGGCCCAATCCCTCGCCGATTGGTCCCGGACCCTGCGGGACGAGGTCAACGCCCTGCACCGAACCGGCGTGGGGCTGGACGGCTCCACGTCCCTTCGGGGGGCCGTGAATTTCACGGGTACCCTGGCGGCCGACGCCACCGTATCTTTAAACGGGGTGGACATCGCTCTGAACGCCGGCGACGATTTGGCCACCGTCGTCTCCCGACTGAACGCCCAGGAGGCCGCCACCGGGGTCCACGCCGCCGTGGACGGAGCGCGGCTCGTGCTCGCGCCGGGCGGCGCAACCCCCCAAACCGTCCACGTGACGGGCGACCCGGACGGCGCCTGGAAATCCCTGGGCATCGTCAACGATTTTTTCTCCGGGGAACCCGGCGCCCTGGGCCTTTCCGACGCCGTGCGCAACAACCCCGACGCCGTGGCGGCTTCGGCCTCCGGGGCTCCGGGCGATAACACGCTCGCCCGCGCCCTGGCCGGCCTTCGGGACAAAAAAGCCCTGTCCGGGGGCACCACCAGCTTCGACGGGTCCTACCAGGGGTTTCTGGCCGATTTGGGCGCCCGCTCGGCCGCCGCCCAAGCTTCTCAGGAAAACCAATCGTTTCTCCTTCAGCAGATTGACCAATTGCGGGAATCCGTCTCCGGGGTTTCCCTGGACGAAGAATTGACGGATTTAATCCGTTACCAGCGCTCCTACGAAATGGCGGCGCGCTCCATCCAAACCGCCGACGAAATGTTGGGCACCCTGCTCGACATGGTCCACCGATAAAGGGAGGTTTCCGTGCGCGTGACCGAACGTATGATCCACCGCGGCGTCGTGGACGAAATCCACGGCCATCAGGCCGCCATGGCCAAACTTCAACAGCAGATCGCCTCGGGCCAGCGTCTCACCGGCCTGTCCGAAGAACCCATCGACGCCGCCCGGTCCATCCGCTTACGGGCCGCCGCCGCGGGGCTGGACCAATACAAAAAGAACACTCAGGAAGCCCTGGCCTGGATGAACGCCACCCTGGGGGGGCTCGGCCGCGTTCGGGAGGTTCTTCAGGAAGCCCGTCTCGACGCCCTTCAAGGCGGGACCGATTCCACCCCGCCGGAAAGCCGCCAGGCTCTGGCGGAAACCGTGGCCCGATTGCGCGAATCCCTGGTGGAACTGGGCAATTCCAAATGGGAAGACGCTTCGCTCTTCGGTGGGCACGCGACGACGGCGACCCCCTTCGCGCCCGATGGAACGTATCGGGGCGACACCGGCGCCATCGGTCGCGACATCGCGCCGGGCGAAACGACGACGGTCAATTACAACGGCGACGAGGTGTTCCGGAGCGGCACCAACTTGTTCGCCGCCTTGGACAATCTGGAGACCGCCCTGCGGAACAACGACCCCGCGGCGGTGCGCGCCGCGGTCCCGGCGCTGGACGCGGGCATCGGCAAGATACTTCGGTTCGAAGCGTCCCTGGGCGCCGAAACGGAGCGCGTCGCCCTCACCCGATCGCGGCTGGACGAGATGAGTGTGACGCTCGCCCAACGGCGGTCCGAAAACGACGACACGGACATGGCTCAGGCGGCCGTGGACCTGCAAAACGAAAACAACGTCTACGAGGCGTCCCTGGCGGCGTCGGCGCGCCTGTTCGGCGCGTCCCTGTTGGATTTCCTCAAATGACCCGCCGCCGTTCGGTCCTGAAGTCGACGCGGTTCGGGGTTCTCCGTCCCGACGCCGGTTCGATTCTGACGCTGATCGACGGACTGGTGGGTTTTCCCGACCAGCGGCGGTTCCTCCTGGTGGACCACGCCGGCCGGGAGGACTTCGGCTGGTTGCAAAGCCTCGAGGACGGCGGCCTGGCTTTTCCCGTGACGGACCCCCGCCGCCATTGGCCCGAGTGCCGTTACGCGTTTTCCGCGGACGATTTGCGCGGGCTCGACTTGGCCCCGGGCGAAGACCCCGACGTTCTCGTGACGGTGTCCGTGCCGGCCGGCGGCGGTCTGCGCCTCAATCTCGGCGGGCCCCTCGTCTTCAATTTCCGCCGACGCCGG
>DAOQNO010000335.1:0-2181 GCA_035332125.1 Elusimicrobiota bacterium
CGTCCCCCCGGGTGGCGGCGCGGACCAGGCGGCCTTTCTCATAGAGCAGGGCCAGCCCCAGGCCGTCCACCTTCAACTCCACCACGTAACCCGGTTTCTCCTCGGGGCCCAAAAGCTTGGCGACCCGGTCCCGCCATTCGATCAACTCGTCGGGATTGTAGGTGTTGTCCAGGGACAGCATGGGCACGGCGTGGCGAACGGGCTTGAAATCGGTCGTGGCGGTTCCGGACACCCGCTGGGTCGGAGAATCGGCGGTTCGAAGGTCGGGGTGGGCGTCCTCCAGGTCCCGGAGGCGGCGCATCAAGCGGTCGTACTCGACGTCCGAGATTTCGGGACGGGCGTCCAGGTAATAGAGGCGGTCGTGGCGCCGGATGTCCTCGCGGAGGCGCTCGATTTCTTTTTTGACGGCGGCGGAGGTCATCGGCGCGCGGGGGCGGCGGAGGGATTAAAAGAGTTCGCGCTGTCCTTCGGGGGTTTCCGCTCCCGGGGGCGGGGCGGGGCGCTCGGTTTTGATCTTGTCCAAAATGCCGTTGACGAACTTGCCGGAATCCTGGGTCGAATAGGTTTTGGCGATCTCCACGGCCTCGTCGATGACGACCGACACCGGGGTTTCCAGGCTGTGCATGAGCTCGAAGGCCGCCAAGCGGAGGATGTTCCGGTCGATGGCCGCCATGCGGCCGATTTCCCAATTCTCGGCCACTTTGGCGATGACGGCGTCCAGGGCCAGACGGTGGGCCAGGGCGCCCCGGGCCAATTCGTCGGCGAAATTCTTGGATTTGGGCGGCGCCTCGGAGCCCGCCCAAATGATTTTGGCGGCCTTGTCGCCGGGCAGATTGGCGATGTCCGCCAGATACAAAATTTGAAGGGCGGCCTCCCGGGCCTGGCGACGCAAACCCATTAGACGGCTCCCGGGAGGGCCGCGACGTCCAAGGCGGCGCGCGCCACTTCGGCGCCTTTGTTGCCCGCGCCCCGACCCGAACGGGCCCGGGCCTGCCGAAGGTTCAGGGGCGTCAGAACGCCGAAAAGCACGGGCACCCCGGTGTCCAGGGACACGCGCATCAATCCCTGAGCCGTGGCCTGGGCGATGTAGCGGTCGTGGGGGGTTTCACCGCGAATGACGCACCCCAAGGCGATCACGGCGTCGAATTTTTTGGTCCGGGCCAGGCGTTGGCAGGCCCAAGGCAGTTCAAAGGTTCCCGGGACATAAACCTCGACCAGGTTTCCGCCCGTCACGCCGCCGGCCCGGAGCGTGGCCGCGCAGGCCGATCGAAGAGACTCGGTGATGTCGGCGTTGAACCGGGCGGTGACCACGGCGAAACGGCGGCCGCGGCCCGAGGCCGTCGTCAATGGGGAAGCGGCGCGTCGTCGACTCACGTCAAAGGCCCTTCAACCAATGGCCGAGTTTTTTGCGTTTGGCGGCCAGATAGCGGGCGTTGTGGCGGTTCGACGGTATTTCCAAGGGAACCCGTTGGGTCACCGTCAACCCGTAGCCTTCGATGCCAACGATTTTTTTGGGGTTGTTGGTGAGCAGCCGCACGCTGGAAAGGCCCAAATCGGACAGGATCTGGGCTCCGATGCCGTACTCCCGAAGATCGGGGGCGAAACCCAATTTCTTGTTGGCCTGCACCGTGTCCAGGCCGGCTTCCTGAAGGGCGTAGGCGTGCAGTTTGTTGGCCAGGCCGATGCCCCGTCCTTCCTGGTGCATGTAGAGCAGGACGCCCCGGCCTTCCTTGTCGATCCGCTCCAGGGCCCGTTCCAACTGCTCGCCGCAATCGCACCGGTAAGAATGAAGCACGTCGCCCGTGAAGCAGGAGGAATGAACCCGCACCAGGACCTTCTTGTGGCCCGACACGTCCCCTTTGACCATGGCCACGTGATGCTCCCCGGTGGGAACGTCTTCGTACAAGTGGAGTTTGAAATCCCCGTGCCGGGTGGGAAGCGCCACCGAAGCCAGGCGGCGGATCAACTTCTCGTGCCGCCGGCGGTAGGCGATCAAGTCTTCGATGGTCACCATGGCCAGGCGGTGACGGCGGGAAAATTTTTGAAGGGCGGGCAGGCGGCTCATGGTGCCGTCCTCGTTCATGATCTCGCAGATCACGGCCGCGGGGTACAGCCCCGCCAACCGCGCCAAATCCACCGCCGCTTCCGTGTGGCCCGAGCGGACCAACACGCCGCCTTCTT
>DAOQNO010000336.1:0-2179 GCA_035332125.1 Elusimicrobiota bacterium
CCCCGAGGGCCAAATAAACGCCGACCCGAAGGGTGGCGTAGAGGAAATCCCACAAGGCCGACCCCAGCAGGAAGCGGGGCGTGTTGACCGGCGTCATCAACAGGGGTTCGAGGGTGTTTAGAAATTGCTCCTGCCGAAGCGATTGGGAAAAGGAATTCAGTCCCACGTTCTGGTAGGCGGCAAAGGCCACGCCGATGAGCACGAAGGCGAAATAATCGCCGCCGTAGTTTTTCAAAAAGGGCCAGGCCGCGGACCCGAACATTTTGGCGATGAAATAGTAAGTCGCGGCGCTGAAAAAAACACCGCCCATGTCCATCACGAACCCCACTTTGTAGGACACGTGGATGGTGGCGTCCCGGCGCAGGAAAGCCCACAACGTGCGAAGGGTTTTCATAAAACCGCCCGGGCGTCCGACGGCGACGCGTCGGGCCCGTCGGTCAGCCGGTGGAAAAAGGTTTCCAAATCAAAGGCCGGGGTTTTTTCCAGCGCCGCGGCGACGGACCCCTCGAAGCGCACGCGCCCGTCCCCCAACACCACCCATTGGTCGGAGATTTTGCGGGCGTCGTCCAAATGGTGGGTCGAGATCAACACGGTCTTTTTTCGTTTCCCGCACCATTCGTCCC
Organism: Elusimicrobiota bacterium; assembly: GCA_035332125.1. Taxonomy (GTDB): domain Bacteria; phylum Elusimicrobiota; class Elusimicrobia; order FEN-1173; family FEN-1173; genus JADKIY01. Next base: position 624 of record DAOQNO010000336.1, read on the forward strand.
GGATCACCTCTCGCAACCGCGAGGCGAACCGGGGATCCAGGTTTTGGTGGGGTTCGTCCAGGATCAACAAGGTCGGATCGTGCAAATCCGCCCGGGCGAGCAGGTACCGCTGCTTTTGCCCGCTGGAAAGCTCCCGAAAGGGCCGGTCCAGACTTCCGGACAAGTCCAACAACGACGACAATTCCCGGAGGCGTCTTTCGAAGAGGGCGTTGGGCATCCCGTGCATTTGACCGTAAAACCACAGATTCATCCGGGCGGACAACCGCCCGTAAAACGACTGGTCCTCCGTCGAGGCGAAACCGATCTTTTCCTTGGCGCGAACCGACGCCCGGTGAACGTCGACCTCGTCCAAAAGGACACGGCCGCCGTCGGGCAGAAGCAAGGTGCCGATGGTTTTAAGCAGCGTGGTCTTGCCGGAGCCGTTGGGGCCCAACAGGCAAACCAACCCCCCGGGTGGAACCTGGAACGAAATGTTTTTTAGGACCGGCCGGGGGCCCCGGGAGGACGGAAAGGATTTGGAAACGTCGAGGACGCGAAGACCGGACATGAAAACAGCCCGCGTCAAAGGCCCCGAACCCACCAGCGCTGGGCGCGGAGGGCGAGGGCCAATCGTTGATCGGTGGTTTTTATTTTTGTCTCGTCGACGGCTTCGGTGATGAACGTGCCGGGCTTGGTGCCGAGGTTCACGACGCGCTGGCCGTCCACGCGGCCGCCTTTTTCGTCGATCATCACCCACACCCGGGGGCGGAGCGGCAACCCGGGGCTGGTCGTCAACACCCGGCCGATTTCCCCCGTGGAAAGACGGACAAAAGACCCCGGCGGATAAAGGGAAAACGTGTCGATCATGGCGCGAATCAGCATCGGATCGAATTCGGCCGCGTTTTCCTCCACAAAGGACCGCAGGACGTCGTGAGGGACCGTGCGGGGGCGCCAGGGGCGCATGTGGGTCATGGCCTCGTACACGTCGGCCATGGCAATGACTTTGGCGAACAAATGGATACGGTCGGCGGACAATTGGGCGGGGTAGCCCTGCCCCTCCTCCCGTTCGTGGCTTTCCCCGATGACGCGGGAGACCGTGGCTTTCAATTCCCCCGTCCAGCCGCCGAAAAGATCGAGAAGTTTTTGCCCTTCCTGGACGTGCCCGCGCAGACGCTGGGTTTCCTCGGGACTGAGTTTGGTCGGTTTCGCGGTGATTTCCATGTGCGCGATCAAGCCCAGGTCGTGCAGGAAAGCCGAAAGGCCCAGGGTTTCCAAGTCGGTGTCCCGAACGTCCAGGGCCAGGCCCAGCCGCAGGGCCACGATGGTGACATTGACCACGTGGCTGAAAAGGAAATGGTCGGAGGCGGACCGGTCGGCGAGCGCGAGGATTTCCTGGTCGCCCCCCGACAATAGGCCGATGATTTTTCGTACGGGATCCCAGGGAAGGGGCAAGGACCCCGGGGCCGAAACAGCGGATTCGACGGGTTTGGCCGGGTCCTCGCCGAGAGCGGGGGCGATCTTCTTGTACAACTCCCGGGCCGCGGCCATCACGTCCCCGTACACATCCGCCGGACGGG
>DAOQNO010000337.1:0-2165 GCA_035332125.1 Elusimicrobiota bacterium
CCCGGATATTTCGCACCGTCCGCTCCGCGGCCTTGTCTTTGAAGGTTGTTCCGGGGACGTCCTCCCTGGAACCCGTGGCGGATTCCTCCGGCGCGGTCGCCGTTCCTCTCTCGGAAGGAGTGAAAGTGATCGGGCGGGACATCCGCTACATCCAATTGAACGGGAAGCTCCGCCGGCGGCGGCCGCCTTTTACGGGATCCCCGGCCTGGGTATTGTTGAACCTGGCGCCCGCGGCCCTTTTCCTGGGCCTCTGGGGAACCGTGAGCTTCCGCCAGCATTCCCTGGCCAACTTGTCCGGCCGTTCCTTCCGGGCGGCCCTGCGCCGGGCGGAGCGGGAGGTGGCGTTGGCCCAAAAGGAAACGGCCAGCCCCGCCGCGTTCATGGACCGTCTTCAACGGATTTACGCGGGTTTCCTTTCGGCCAAAATCGGCGCCCCGGCCCAGGGTTTGACGACCGACCGAATCGAGGCCGCCATGGGCGAAGCGGGCGTCCCGGCCGAAACCCGCAGCCGGGCAAGGGCTTTGTCCGACGTGTTGGACCGGGCCCGATTTACTCCCGGGTCGTTGACCCCGAAGGACGCGGGCGACCGGGCCGCGGAACTTCGGCAACTTCTCCGGTCTCTGGAAACCCAATGGAAGGGACGTCCATGAAAAAGAGATTTTTGTGGGGGTGTTTCCTGGCGGCCTATCCTTTTGTTGGGCGGGGCGCGGAGGCTCCCGAAACGGTTTTTGAATCGGCCAACAAACATTACGCCGCGGGAAACTTCGCCGGCGCCCAGGCCGCCTACGGCGAATTGGCGGCCCGGGGATACGCCGGCGCTCCCCTCTACTTCAATCTGGGGAACGCCTATTTCCGGCAGGGGCAAATCGGCCGGGCGCGTTTGTGGTATGAGCGGGCCCTTCGGGAATCCCCCGGGGACGAGGACGTTCTCTACAACCGGGAATTGCTTCGAAGCCAAGTGGGCGAAAGAGCCGACGTCCGGGATTGGTGGGCGGACCACGTCGTTTTGTTGTCGGGCCTGCTGGGCCTGGCCAATCTGTTTTTCTTCGCCTGTTGCGCCGGGTCCCTCTTTCGAGAGAGCGAAACCCTTTGGTGGGGGCGGTGGATCGGCGGCGTGGTCTTGGGCGTTTTGATCGTGGCGGGGGGGGCCGCCCATCGGCAGGCCGCCCGGCCCGAAGCGGTCGTCGTGGCCGCCCGGGTCGAGGCCCGGACGGGCCCGAGCGCCGCCGAGCGTGTGGGATTCTTGGTTCCCGAAGGCCAGCGCGTGGCGTGGCTGGAGGCTTCGGGCGAATGGGTTCAAATCGGCTTGCCCGAAAAGGGTCTCAAGGGATGGGTGCGCGCCGAGGCGGTGGAGCCCGTCGATTTTCGGGACCCCGCCCCGGCCGGTTGATTTTTGGCCAATTTTGGTATAATAACCCCGCAGCAACCAGCACCTATCCAACCACGGCCGGACAACGGCGTCCACCGAGCATCACACCTGCCAATGACGCGGGACTAGGGGATTATTTGGGGTCGCTCCCGCGACCGCTATTGTCTTTTCAAAAGAGAGGTTACGATGTCACCCAAACAAGAAATTCTTGGAGTTTCCACCTACACCAACGGCAAGCACCAGGCCGCCGACGCAAAATTGACCGATTTGTTCGGGTCCAACGTGTTCAGCGACCGCGTCATGCGCAAACGCCTTCCCAAAAACGTCTACGCCGCCATGCAGAAAGTCATCGCCGGCGAATCCGAATTGACCTTGGACGTCGCCAACGTCGTGGCCGAGGAAATGAAGGAATGGGCCATTGAAAAAGGCGCCACCCACTACACCCACTGGTTCCAGCCGCTGACCGGCAAGACCGCCGAAAAGCACGACAGCTTCCTGGATCCCCAGGCCGACGGCTCCGCCATCGCCGCTTTCTCGGGCAAAACCCTCATCAAGGGCGAACCGGACGCTTCGAGCTTCCCTTCGGGCGGCATCCGCGCCACCTTCGAAGCCCGCGGTTACACCGCCTGGGACACGACCTCCCCGGCCTTCCTCAAGGAAGACGCCGCCGGGAACGTGACCCTCACCATCCCCACGGCCTTCGTCAGCTACACCGGCGAAGCCCTGGACAAAAAGGTGCCCCTGCTCCGCTCCATGGAAGCCTTGTCCGCCCAGGCCATCCGCGTTCTCCGCGCCT
>DAOQNO010000338.1:0-2153 GCA_035332125.1 Elusimicrobiota bacterium
CCCGGCGCCCCCCCCGTTCCCTCCGTCGACTCAGAATCCCTCGTCCAAAATCCGGTCGGTGCGGGCGGCCATGACGAAATCGTTGCGGTGCAGTCCGCCCAGAGAATGGGTCCACCAGGAGACGGTGACCCGGCCCCATTCCACCAAGAGCGTGGGATGATGGTCTTCGGCGTCGGCCAAATCCGCGATCCGCCGGGCGAAGGCCATGCCGTCGGCAAAGGTTTTGAAGGGAAAGGTCTTGACGATGCGGGGGACCCCGGCGATTTTCTCCAACTTCCACAACCGAAGGGAAACCATCAGCCCCGCCAGCTCTTCCGGAGCGAGGAGCGACGCCCCGCCGTCGCAGGGACGGCACCCCTCGTCCGCCAATCGGCGGTTCATCGGTCCTGGGCCAAGGCGTCCCGGGTGTCGGCCAATTCCTTTTCGGCGGCTTTCAATGCTCCATCGATTTCCATGAGTTTCTTGTAGTCGCTCTGGATGAACACCGATCCGATCTCGCTTTTCAAGTCGGCCACCTGTTCCTCCAATTCCCGCAGTCGTTGGTTTAATTTCTTCCGCCGCTTTCCCCGGGCCTTGTCGGCCTCGCGCATGCGGCGGATGTCGTCGTCCGAGGACTTCATCCACCCCGGTCCCGCCGCGGGCGTTCCGTCGCCGGCGCGCGCGGGGGCCGGCGACGGGGCCCCGTCGGCACTCTCGGCCACCGGCCGAAGGCGCAGGAAATCGTCGTGGTTCCCATTGTACAACCGAACCCGCCCGTTTTCCACGTGGGCCACGTGGTTGGCCAGGGCGTTGACGAAGTAAAGATCGTGGCTGATAAAGGCCACGGTGCCTTCAAAACTCTTCAGCGCCTCCACCAGGGCCTCGACGCTGGCCATGTCCAAATGGGTGGTCGGCTCGTCCAGCAAAAGGAGGTTGGGCGGGTCCAGGAGAAGCTTGGCCAGGGCCAGACGGCTTTTTTCGCCGCCGCTCAGGACGGCGACTTTTTTAAACACGGCGTTGTCCCGGAACAGGAAGGTCCCCAGGACCGTTCGAATCAGGAGGTCCGGATTCATCCGCTTGGTGTCGGAGGCCTCCTGAAGCACCGTCCGGTCGGCACGCAGGGTTTCCCAGCGGTGCTGGGAGAAATACCCGGACTGCACGTTGAGCCCGAGAACCCGCTCCCCCTGGTCCACCGGGAGGACCCCGGCCAAAATTTTCAGGAGCGTGGACTTGCCGGCCCCGTTCGGGCCCACCAGGGCGATTTTCTGGCCCCGTTCCAACTCGAAATCCAGCCCGTCGTAAACTTTCAAATCGCCGTAGGCCTTGTGAATGTTTTTCAAGGCCAACACGCGGACGCCCGGCTTGGACGGTTGGGGAAATTGGATTTTGACTTTCTTGATTTCCGGCGGGATCTCGATCCGTTCCATTTTCTCCAGCGTCTTGATGCGGCTTTGAACCTGGGGCGCCTTGGCCGCCTGGGCGCGGAATCGGTTGATGAAATCCTGGGCCTCGGCGATGTCCTTTTGCTGTTTCTTGTAGGCCGCCATCAACCGTTCGGCCTCGCCCTCCCGGGCGGCCAGGAAATGCTCGTAGTCGCCGACGTATCGGAAAATCTTTTTCTCCCGCAGGTCCAAAATCCCGTGGACCACGGCGTTCACGAAGGCCCGGTCGTGCGAGATGAGCAGGAGCGAACTTTTCGAGTTTTGAAGGTATTCCTGAAACCAAAAAAGGGATTGAAGATCCAGATGGTTGGTCGGTTCGTCCAGAAGCAGCAAATCCGGCGCCTGGAGGAGCAAACGCGCGATGGCCACGCGCATGCGCCACCCGCCGGACAGGGTGGTCGCGATTCGGTCGAAGTCGGTCACCCGAAAGCCGAGGCCCATCAGGGTCTTTTTGGCTTCCGCCGCGCGTTTTTCGTCGCCGGGATCCCCCTCCCCGGCCAGGGTTTCCTCCAAGACGGTGCCCTCGCCCAGTTCGGCGGTTTCCTGGGGCAGGTAGCCGATCTTGAGCCCCCGGGGAAAGGAGACGATGCCGTCGTCCGGGGTCTCCAACCCCCGAAGGATTTTAAAAAGGGTGGATTTCCCCGCCCCGTTGGGGCCCATCAGAGCGTACCGGTCCCCGGCGTTCAATTGCAGGTTGGCCCCGTCGAAAATCACCTGGGCGGCGAAGGCTTC
>DAOQNO010000339.1:0-2148 GCA_035332125.1 Elusimicrobiota bacterium
CCCGCCATGGCGCCGCCGCCGAATCAGCGGCTTCCCCGGGCGGCCAGCGGATCCGGACGGGCGCCGGCGACCGTCGCCGATCGGACGACCCCCTCTTCCCAACCGTCCCGTAGCGGACCCAAAAGCGCGGCCACCTGTTCGATGAGGGCGGGGTCCTTCGTCAAATTGGCCCGCACCAGATGCGTGATCATAAAATCGTAGAGACGGAAGAGGTTCGGGGCCACCTCCCCGCCGGATTTGAAATCCAACGTCCCCGCCAACTCCCCCAGAATGTCCTGGGTTTTGACGATCTGGCGGTGGGCCTCGGCCCACCGGCGAGCGCCGATATCCGCCAGGGCCCGACGAAGGGCCGACAGGGCCCCGTCGTAGAGGGCCAATACCAATTTGGCCGGCGACGCCGTTTCGATGTCCGAACAACGGTAGGCTTTTTGGGCGCTGTTCACGATCAGTTCCCCGAGGCCTTTAGGTTCGTCGAGGCCGATGTCGCGGCCACCCCCAGCAAGGCGTTCAGCGATTGGCTCATGCCTTGAAGCTGGGACAAGGCTTTTTCCATCTGGCGAAACTGGGTTTCCAAGCGCGTCATCTCCCGATCCACCCGAGCGTTGGCGGCATCGATCCGAGCTCCGATCTGGGTGATTTGATCCGCGGTTTTGGCGTGGGCCTGGGCGAACAACCCGTCCGTGGAATCGGTCAGGCTTTCGATCAACGCCCCGGTCCGGGAGGCGGCGCCGGAGGATTCGTGGGCTTCCAGCTCCACCACCCGCGAACGGCCGTCGGCGGCGTTGGTCGCCAGGATTTTCAAGCGGAGCCGCTCCGTCACGGTGGTGAAAAAGTTCGCCCGAACCCCCTGGACGTTGTTGCGGACCGAGGCCATCGTGAGCCAATCGGACGCCACGGCCGCGTCGCCCCCCAGGCGCAGGGCCTGAAGGTCGTAGTCCCGCAGCCCCGTGGTCGCGGCGGTCTGGCCCGGGCCGTCCACGGTGCGAAGAACGGCCTTGACCAGGGTGCGCGGGGAGGCGAACCGGAGCGTGAGGGTGTCCGGATAAACGCCGGGGGTGTCGTCCATCCACCCCTCGCCCGCGCCGGGACCGAAGTCGGCCGAATCGATTTCCCCGTTCACCGCGTCTCCGGCGTCGTACCCGGCGGCGGAGCTCGAGGCCGTGACCGCCGCGCCCCGGGCGGCGTTCGTCGTGCGCAGGAACACGTTCCGCACGTCGTCGTATCGGTTCGTGAGCGCGTCCTGGAGGACCGTCCCGTCGACCGACAGAGTCCCCCGAGCGGCGGCCTTCACCCCCACCTGGAAAACGCTGTTGATCGAAGCGGGCAACCCGTCCACCGCCGCGGTCACCGCCTGGGTGACTTGGCTCAACGCCGTCGTCAGAAGCGCGTCCCCGAACAGGGGCCCGCCCTTTTGTTTTTTCTCCGTGTCGTACGTGTTCTGGGCGCTCACCGCCGTCACGATGGCGTTGTAGGCGTCGATGTATTTTTTCACGGCGTCGGCCGCGGCGTTGACGTTGGGCTGGACGATCACTTCGACCGTCTTGTCCGGGTTCGCGGACAACAAATTCATCGTGAGGCCCGGGAGGGCCTGGGTGAACAAATTGGTGCGGCTGGTAAAGGTTTGGGGGGACGTGGTGCCCACCTGAATCCGCGCGTCCTGGGCGGCCTGGACTTCCGTAAACGTCAGGGCGCGCGGCGTGTAGGAGGCCCGAATCTCCCCGGTGACGTTGGCGGCGACGCCGTCCACGAAAAACCGGAGCCGGCCGGTGGCCGCGTCCACTTCGACTTCGTTTCCGACGCCGGTGTTGGCCCCCGTGGCCCGCGCGGCGAAGGCCACGCCCCCCACGGTGAGGGAAGAGAGGTCCGACGCGGCGGCCAGGGGCGCCCCCAACCGGTAGTCGCCCAACGCGGCGCCGGCGGACCCGTCGCCCGTTCCCACCGCTTCGTTGACCACCGGGTCGGCGACGGTGGTCAGATCCACGCGTCCCGCGACGCCGGTGCTTTTGCTCACGATCGCCAGGCGGTAGGGCGTTCCCGTGGTTCCATCGTTGACGATGGAGGCCGAAAAGGGACCGTTCAAGGCGTTGATGGCGTCCCGGATCTGGGTCAACGTGTTGTGGGCGGAATCGAGGGCGACGGCGAAGAGGG
>DAOQNO010000340.1:0-2147 GCA_035332125.1 Elusimicrobiota bacterium
CCAGGTCCGTCGCGAGCACCAGGTTGTCACCGAACATCGGATAGGCGAACCCCAGCTTCATTTGAAGCGGAAAATTGGATTTTTGGCCGCCCATGGAGAGGCCCGTCCCAAGATTTTGAATGACAAACCCGGTGTTCAGCCCGTGGAACCAGCCGCCCCGGGTTTCATACAAAAGGCCCAAATCGGTCATGTAGCCCAACGCCGAGGTGCGGTCCAGGGTTTTGCGAAGGATTTTAAGGTTGGCGCCCACGCGCATGCCTCGGAACCACACCAACTGCTCCATGGATTTCCCCCACCCAAAAGTCAGCATCGTGTCCGAGGCCTGCACGTTGCCCGTGGGAATGTCGGAGGCGTCGAACCCCGCGATGTCGTTGATGCGGAGCATCGATACCCCGGCGCCGAAGGTCCCTTTGGTTTCCGTGGGGCGGGCGTAATAGAACACGTCCTGGGAGATCCCTTGAACAAAATTGTTGTGCATGAACCCGACTTCGTTCAGGTAAAGGTACCCCAATCCCGCCGGGTTCCAATAAAGCGACATGACGTCGTCCACCGCCGCCGTGTGGGCCTCGCCCATGGCCACGCCGCGGCCGCCCACGCCGAGTTTCAAAAAATTGGCCGTGCTGGAGCCCGAGGCCTTGGCCCAAAGCGACCCGACCCCCAGGAGGAAGGCGCCGAGGCCGGTCCATAAATGTCGACGGTTCATCGGATCACCATCAACTTTCCGATCCGCCGCTGCTGATCGTTTTCAATGACATAGAGATAGACGTCGCTGGCCACGGGGTCGCCGCTTTCGTTGTTCACCGGGTCCCAGCGGACGAAACCGGCGCCGGAGTCGTCGGTCAGGGTTTTCACCAGCCGGCCGTCCAAGGTAAAGATTTTGACCGTCGCAATGCTGGAAAGGCCCGTGAACGTGATGCCGGCCGGATCGGTGGACGCTTTGTACGGCACCGGGAAGGGGTGCGCGTTGGAAAGATCCAGGGACGGGGCCCCGATCAGGGCGTAGACGGAGAAATGCTGGAGCGGGATGGACACGGTTTTGGCCGCGGTGTCGACGTTGCTTTCGGGCAATTTGATCCAAGCCCCGGATTTCTCGTCCAACCAGTGAATGGCCAAGTCCTTCACCTTCACGGGGAATTTGGCCTCGGTCTCGTCCACGATGCCGTTGTCGTTGACGTCGTTGTATTGGAAGGTCAAGAGGACTTGACCGTTGAAGGGCGTTTTCAAAGCCTGGCGGTTCAAATCGTAAAGTTCGAACTGTTTGATGGACAGGATCTTACGGTAATCGCCGCCCTTCGTTTTCACGATGGTTTCGACGGCTTTCCGAACGGTTCCGGCCAAACCGGGCGCCGCGCTGACGGGCCGCGTCGCGGGATTGTCGGCGATGGCCGCCCCGGCCGGATTGGGCCCAAAGGCCCCCGGTTGGAAGGTAACGGTGGTGTTGCCGTCCTCGCTCTTCCCGATGTTTACAATGGCCGGGTCCATGGCGGTATTGAACAGCACATCGTAATTCACGTTCAAACGGTTCCCCGCGAGGTCGCGGGTGAAGAACCCGTCGATGTGCAGGACGAAACGGCTTCCCGTGGGCCATTGGTTGCCCGGCAATGACGGCGTCAGGACGGCCGAGGTGCCGGTGGGGAGTTCGACCCAGGCCACGGTGTAGGGAATGGTGGTCCCCATGGGATTGCCCAAATGATCCTGGGTTTGAACGATGCTCATGGCTTGGTCGCCGCCAACGAAATTCATCAATTCCGAAAAGATCACCTGGACGGGAACGGTGGAATTCACCGCTTCGTACCGTGTCGGCGACGAAGTCCAGACTTCCACCCCGGGGAAGTCAAACCCGAGCAAATCGGGCGGGACCTGGTCCTTCACGTAGTTGTATTGAAATTCCGACGGGATGGGGGTCCAGTTTCCGGCTTTGTCCAGGGCGGCCACTTTGAAATAAAAAGTGGACTCAAAAACCAAGTCGAAATTCGCAATGTAGGTGGCCATAAAGACCCGGTAACTGGCGGAGGAAGCGGCGACGAACAAGCTCGCGGGCAAGAATTGAGGTTGGGCCGAGCTAAGAACGGGCGTGTCGACGGGATTGCTGGAAAAACTCCAGCTCCAGCCCACGATGGGGCTGCGGGGGTTGGGTTTGCCCTGGG
>DAOQNO010000341.1:0-2147 GCA_035332125.1 Elusimicrobiota bacterium
CGCGCGCAGGTTGGCCCGGTGGTCGGGCGTGGGGTACTGGGTGACGCAGTGCATCACGCAGACGGACGGCCCGCCCTTGAGGCGCGCGACGGCCCGGCGCACCTCGCCCAAGTCGGCCAGGCCCGTCGACAAATAGACCGTCGAGACCCGGGCGCGCAGGTAGGCCAGGAGGGGCGCGTTGGTCATTTCGGAGGAGGCGACTTTGATTTTCCTCAACCCCAGACCCTCCACCAGAAACCGGGCCCGCTCCATGGAAAAGGGCGCGCTCAGGAACTCCACGCGGTTTTTCCGCGCGCACCGCATCAGCCGCCGGTGGTCCTCGTCGGAAAGGGCCACGCGGTCGAACCAGGCCCGTTCGGGGTCGTCGGGCCGCACGTCGCGGCCCCGGTAGGACTGAAATTTAACGACGTCGGCCCCGGCCCGGGCCGCCTCTTCGATCATTTTCTCGGCGATGTCCATTTGGCCGAGGTGGTTTTCGCCGATTTCCGCGATCGTCAGGGTTTTAGGATTCTTCCGCATTGAGCACCGCCTCCAGTTCGTCCGATCGTCCGGCCGCGCGCAGGGCCGGCGCCCCCCAGGCGGCCGCCAACTCCCGCCACCCGTCTTTCCGCCGCGCCGCCGACGCCGTCATGTTGTCGGCGTGGCGCCGGTAGGTGTAGAGGCCTTCGTGCAAATAGCCGAATTCGCCCCGCGCCTGGAGCCGCAAATACAGGTCGACTTCCTCCCAGTACAGGGGGCGAAACCCCCCCGCCGCGCGCACCGCGGCGGTGCGGAACAGCGTGCCGCAGGCCAGAAAATCGAAGACGTTCCCTTCCTCCGTCCGCCGCGGCGTTTTCGAGCCGTCCACGTTCCACTGCACGTGGTCCGGCAGGACGCAGGCCCACCCGGGATGCTTCTCCAGGGCCGCCAGGCAGCGCTCCAGCCACCGGGGGTCGACCACGTCGTCGGCGTCCAAGCGCGCGAAAAATTCGCCCCGGGCCTCCCGCAGGCCCCGGTTGCAGGCCGGGACCAGCCCCGCGTGGGCCTGCTCGATCCACCGCACCGGTTCGCCGAACCGGGCGGCGCGCGCCCGGGTGCCGTCGGTGGACCCGTCGTCCACGACCAACAGCTCCCAGACGTCGGCCGGGAGCGTCTGAGCCAGGGCGCTTTCGATGGCCGCCTCGATGAACGCCTCGGCGTTGTACGCGGCCATCACGACGCTGACCCGCGGCGCGCGGCTCATCGGGTTCCCCCGCCGGGGGCGGTTCGCCCCGTCAGCGCAAGGCGGGGTCGACCCGGTCCCACTCTTTTTTCCGGCGGTCCATGTCCTCTTTCAACCACGCCACGTAACGGCGCACGCCTTCCTCGAAAGCCACCTTGGGCTTCCAGCCCAATTCGGCGGCGGCCCGGTCGCTGTTGACTTCCTTGCCGCCGAAGTCGCCGGCGCGGGCCGGGGTGTATTCGATCTTCACGTCGCCGACAACCTTTTGGATGGTCTCGGCGATTTGCTTGATCGTGACCTTTTCCTGGCCGTCGAGGTTGTAGACCCGGTTTTTGCCCGCCGCCTGCAGGGCCAGCACGTTCCCTTCGGCCAAATCCTCCACGTAGACGAACTTGCGGAACTGCATCCCGTCCCCGGCGATGGTCAGGGGCTCCTTGTTGAAGGCCTTCTTAACAAACACCGGGATCACCGCCGCTTCGCGGGCCCGCGGGCCGTAGGGAATGCCGTAGCGGAGGATGGTGGTCGGGATGTTGAACAGCTTCCCGTAGGAATGGCAGTAGTACTCGGAGGTGATTTTGGTGGCCGTGTAAAAATGGTCCGGGGCCACCAGCGCCGTGTCCTCGTCCACGTTTGTTTCCTTGGCCGCGCTGTAGACCCAGGTGGTGCTGCCGTAGACCAACCGTCGAATGCCCGAGGAACGGCGGATGGCCTCCAACAAGTTGGCCGTGCCCCGCACGTTGATGGCCTCGGCGTAAAACGGGTCCTTGACGACGTCGTTGACGTCGGCGATCGCGGCCAGGTGAAAGACCACGTCGACCCCGTTCAACGCCAGCCGGACCGATTCCAAATCCAGCAAGCTCCCCTTGTAAAACTCGATGTTCTGCCCGTACCGCGGCAACACCATGTCGAACACCCGCACGCCGATGCCTTTGGCGATCAGCCGATC
>DAOQNO010000342.1:0-2145 GCA_035332125.1 Elusimicrobiota bacterium
CCAGCACCGAAGGCGATTTCGAGAAGGCCATACAAATCCTTCGTGAGCAAGGCGCGGCGTCCGCCGCCAAGCGGTCCGGCCGCGCCACCGCGGCGGGTCTCGTTCAAGCCACCGTTGCGGCCGGCGGGAAAACCGCCGTGCTGTTGGAACTCAATTGCGAGACGGACTTTGTCGCCCGCACGGACGATTTCAAAGGCCTGTTGAACGACCTTCTGCAAAAGGCCGCCGCGGCCACGCCGGCCTGGTCGTCCGCCGCGGACGCCCCCCAGGACCGCGTGAAGGAATTGGCCGCCAAGCTCGGCGAAAACATCGTGTTGAAGCGTTTCGCCCGGTTCGACCGACCGGCCGCCGGCTTGTTTGCGTCCTACATCCACCCGAGCGAAAGCGTCAAAGTCGGCGCCCTGATCGAGTTGGCCGCGGCGTCCGACAAAGGCGCCTCCGCCCCCGAGGCCGCCGAATTGGGCAAGGTGTTGGCCATGCAGGCCGCCGCCAACGGCGCCCGATGGGTCAATCCCCAGGACATTCCCGCCGACCTCATCGAAAAAGAGAAAGCCATCGGACGGGAAAAAGCCAAGAACGAAGGCAAACCCGAAAAAATCTGGGACAAAATTGCCGAAGGCAATTTAAAAAAGTTCTTCCAGGATTTTTGCCTCCTGGAGCAAGCGGACAACCTGAACCCCAAATCCACCCTGCGACAGCGGGTGGAGGACGTTTCCAAAAAACTGGGCGAGCCGGTGACGGTCAAGCGTTTCGCCCGCTTTAAAGTCGGCGAAGAGGACTAACCGCCGCCCCATGCCCACCCCCCAACGCGTTCGGCGGGTCGTGCTCAAGCTGTCCGGGGAAGCCCTTCTCGGACGCGCGGCCTCGGGCATTGATGTCGACGCGCTTTTTGGGATCGCCCAGGAAATCAAATCCGCCCAAAAGGCCCACCATCAGATCGCGGTGGTGGTCGGCGGCGGGAACATCTGGCGCGGAGGGCGCGGGCAGGGCAAGGAACTGGATCGCGTCATTTCGGACCAGATGGGCATGTTGGCCACGCTCGTCAACGCCCTGGCCCTGCAGGACGCCTTGGAGCAACTGGGGGCGCCCACCCGGGTCCTTTCGGCTTTGGAAGTGGCCAAACTGGCGGAACCGTATATTCGCCGGCGGGCGATCCGTCACCTGGAAAAAGGCCGCATCGTGATCTTCGGCGCGGGAACGGGAAATCCGTTTTTCTCCACCGACACCGCCGCCGCCCTGCGAGCTTCGGAAATCGAGGCGCACGTCGTTCTGAAGGCCACCCAAGTCGACGGGGTTTACGATTCGGACCCGCGCAAAAACCCGAAAGCCAAACGCTACAAAACGTTGTCGCTCTTGACCGCCCTTCGGGACCGCTTGGGCGTCATGGACGCCACCGCCCTTTCCCTTTGTTTGGAGAACAAGATTCCCGTTCGCGTCTTTAATCTTCGGGGCCCCGGCAACATGCGCCGGGCCATCGCCGGGGGCGACGTGGGTACTCTTGTGACGCCCTGACCCGAAACCCCGAGGCCTCTCATGCCGTCCCTCAACGCCGTCGCGCAACCGTTCATCAACGAAGCCGAAGAAAAAATGAAAAAGTCGGTGGATAAAATCCGCCAGGAATACGCGAGCCTTCGAACCGGCCGCGCCACCGGCTCCCTCCTGGACCATTTGAAGGTGGAATACTACGGCTCCCACGTCCCGCTCAAACAGGTCGCGGCCGTGAGCGTCCCCGAAGGCCGCACCCTGGAAGTGAAACCCTGGGACATCGGCGCCCTGGCCGCGATTGAAAAAGCGATTCGCACCTCGGATCTCGGGCTCAATCCCACCAACGACGGAAAGATGCTGCGCTTGAACATTCCGACTTTGACCGAGGAACGGCGAAAAGAAATGGTCAAGCACGTCAAAAAAGTGGCCGAGGACTTCCGCGTGTCCATTCGAAACGACCGCCGCGACGCCATGGAAAAAATCAAGAAAGCGGAGAAAGACAAAACCCTTTCCGAAGACGACCGCAAAAACGCGGAACACGCGCTCCAGCACGTGACCGACCTTTACATTAAGAAAATCGACGAAACCCTCGCGATCAAAGAAAAAGACATTCTGGAGATTTGACCGGGCCGTCGACCCCATGCCCACTCTCGCGAAGCG
>DAOQNO010000343.1:0-2143 GCA_035332125.1 Elusimicrobiota bacterium
GAGACCCACGCCGGGTTGACCGCACGCGGGGTGGACCCGCCCGTCCGCCGTGTCCTTCCGCCGAACCGGTGAACCATCCGCAGTCCCGCCGCGGAACCCGTCCACAGGGGCTTTATTTCCCAAGCCCCCAGGGGGGTTCGTCCGTGGTGAACCGCGATCCGCCCAAAGGTGTAGCCCATGTAAATCGCCAGGGGGTAGTCGCTGACCCAGTGGACCCCGTTGTTGACCATTTCGTAGGCCAACCCCGTCATCAACGTGTAGCCCAACGGGCGGATCCAGCGGTGTTCCGGGTAATTTTCGGAGATCACGGTGACCGTGACCATGGCGGTGGCCAAATGGCCCGAGGGAAAAGCGTCGTATTTGTTCACGTGCTTGGCGTAATCCTTCTGGTTGGGGAACAGGCGCCACTTTCCGTTTTTGGCGGTGCCGGTGTTGGGGTTTTCCCGGCCGGTCGCGTGTTTAAGCACTTGAACCAGGAATCCGTTGGCGACGATGCCTTCCACCAATTGGCTGGAAGTTTGAAGCGCCCGGGAATCGTCCTTGGCGAGCCCGTAGGCCAGGAAACTTCCCGCGACGGTGAAGTGAGTCATCCCGTCGCCCAGAAAATACAACCCGGTGCCCAGGTCGTAGGGACCGTTGAGGCGGACGACGTAATTGGTGGGCCAAAGTTTGGTTTTAAAAAAGGTCCGCTGAACCCCGTCGTGGGAGACGCCCCATTGGTCGCCCAGTTGATACCCCTTCTCGTAGAGGTACTGGTCCCGGGCCGTCAACCACAACGTGCTGACGGTGACGATCCCCAACAGGGGCCATTGTTCCCGGCGGGAAGACCGGACCCAAAACTCCTTCTGATCGCCGACTTGTCGCTTCAACCAGGTCCAAAGACCCGGCCGGGCGTAGGCGTATCCGTTGGCCACTGCTCCGGCCGGCGGGTTTTCCCCGGCGCGAAGGCGCCCCGCGCCCAGGGGCGACAGAAGGAGGGCCGTTAAAAAACAGCGCCTTAAAACGCCCACGCCCAATAAACTCCCCGACCATCGGTGCGCAGGGCGCCGCCGCGGCCGGCTTTGTCCCATCGGCGGACCGCTTTGCCCGTCGCGATCCCCAGGGCGGCGCCGGCCACCACGTCGCTGGCCCAGTGTTGGTCCTGATACAGGCGCCCGACGGCCACGGCCGTGGCCAGGCCGTAGGCCAGGGAGTCCACGAGCCGGGAATCGTATTCGTCCGCCACCACCGCCGCCAAGGTAAAGACCGTCGTCGTGTGGCCCGAGGGAAACGACGCGTTCTTGGCGGCGGCGCCGTGAAACACGTGGAAGGTGTCGGCGTCGTGGTCCACGTAAGGCCGGCTCCGACCGAAAAGGGTTTTCAGTCCGATGACCGCCGTCCCGCTGAGCAACAGGGCGCCGGCCCCGCTGCGACCGACCCGCTCCAACCGTTCGTTGCGTCCCCACCGCCCGCCGCCGTAGAGAACCCCGGAGAGGACCAGGGGCACCTGGGTCTGGCCCAGCAATTCCATGACCGTGCCCTTCCGGGCGTAGTCCCCGTGGTCGAGGGTTTTGGCAATGAAATGTTCGGAGCGAATGTCGTTTTGAATCGTTCGATCGAGCGTGAGCCCGACCAAGGTCAGCCCCGCGCCCCAGAGGACGACGGGGCGAAGGGATTCGGATTTCATTGATTTGTCGGACGACGACGCCCAACTTGGGCCCGCGTGGACGCTTAAAAGGACCGCCCACAGGACCCGGCTCGCTTTTTTCAAAGGGAACTCTCCTGGGAGATTGTTGTTGGATGATACAATGAGGCCCCCATGCTTGACGAGACCTCGCTAATTCAAAAGAGCCGATCCGGCGATCGGAAAGCCTTCGACGGATTGCTTCGCCTCTACCAGGACCGGCTTGTTCGACTGGCCCAGAAAGTCTGCGCCCAGGCGCCCGCCGAGGCCGACGACGTCGTGCAGGACACTCTTCTGGTCGCTCTTAAAAAAGTCAAGGATTTCCGGGGGGATTCTTCCCTCGGGACCTGGCTGTTCCGCGTCGCGTCCAATCTTTGCTGGATGCGCCTACGAAAAAAGCGTCGCCGCGCCACCGATCCCCTGCCGGAGGGGCCCGAGGGCGAAAGCCGGTCCCGGGGACCCTGGGCCTCCACGGACCCT
>DAOQNO010000344.1:0-2137 GCA_035332125.1 Elusimicrobiota bacterium
GGCCAAAACGCTGGGGCCCGCGCCGGACAGGGCCGCTCCGTGGGCGCCGGCCCGCCGGGCCGCGCCGATCACCGCCGACAATCCGGGAACCAGTTTTTCCCGGTAGGGCTGGTGCAATCGGTCGTCCATGGCCTCGCCCAGCAACGCCCACCGGCCGGATCGCACCGCGCCCAACAGCAGCGCCACGTGGGCGGCGTTGAACACCGCGTCCGCCCGGGGCACCCGGGCGGGCAGGGCCCGCCGGGCTTTCGCCGTCGGCACTTGAAAGGACGGCACGACCACGACGGCCCGAAGGTTCTTAAAAAGCGAAGCCTCTTTCCAGGCCACCCACCGAACGGCGTCCTTGGCCCGGACGGCCATGGTCAATCCCCCGGTCAGGGCCGGGGCCACGTTGTCCGGGTGGCCTTCCATGTCGGTGGCCAGGTCGATCAGCGCCGAAAGGTCCAGGGGCCGGCCCAGGGATTCGTTGGCCGCCACCAACCCGCCCACGATGGCGGCGGAGGAGGAGCCCAGGCCGCCGGCCACGGGCAGGCGAACGTCCAATTGGATGTCCACGGCCGGAAGCGATTTTCCGGCTTTCCGGTACAGGGCCCGAAGGGCCCGGACCACCAAGTTGGTCGAATCGACGGGGATGGAGGCGGACCCGGGGCCCGCGGCGCGCACGCGCACCGCCGGACCGTCGCCGCCGAAGGTCACGCGCACGGATTCGTGAATCGAAAGGGCCAAACCCAGAACATCGAACCCCGGGCCCAAATTGGCCGAAGTGCCGGGCACCCGGACGTCAACGGAAAAGAGCGAAGGCATTATTTTAGCACATCGCCGACGGCGGACGCGGGGCCCGCCGCGGGATCAGGCGCCGATGGTTTCCGGCACGTCGGCCGGCCGATCGAGCTTCGGGGCGACCACCCCCGCCTTCACGTGGGCTTCGTGCTCCTTCACCAGTTTGTGGACGTCCTGGGTGATGCGCATGGAGCAGAACTTGGGGCCGCACATGGAGCAGAACCGCGCGTCCTTGAAGCCTTCTTCGGGCAGGGTGGAATCGTGCTTGGCCTGGGCCGCTTCCGGGTCCAGGGACAGGCGGAATTGGTCCTTCCACCGGAATTCGAACCGGGCCTTGGACAATTCATCGTCGCGGTCCCGCGCGCCGGGGCGGCCCCGGGCGATGTCCGAGGCGTGGGCGGCGATTTTGTAGGCGATGCAGCCCTGGCGCACGTCCTCGGCGTTGGGAAGCGACAGGTGTTCCGCCGGGGTCACGTAGCAGAGAAGCGACGCGCCGGACCAGCCCATGATCGCGGCGCCGATGGCCGAGGTGATGTGGTCGTAGGCCGGGGCGATGTCGGTGACCAAGGGCCCCAGGGTGTAAAAGGGCGCCTCGTGGCACCACTTCTGCTGAAGCTCCGCGTTCATCTTGATCAAATGCATGGGCACGTGGCCGGGGCCTTCGATCATGACCTGGACGTCGTGCTTCCAGGATTGCAGCGTGAGCTCGCCCAGCACCTTCAACTCCGCGAACTGGGCTTCGTCGTTGGCGTCGTGCAAGCTTCCCGGCCGGAGGCCGTCGCCCAGGGAAAAGGACACGTCGTACTGTTTGAAAATCTCGCACAGTTCGCCGAAGTGGGTGTAGAGGAAATTTTCCTCGTTGTGGGCGATCATCCATTGGGCCATGAGCGACCCGCCCCGGGACACGATCCCGGTCAGGCGGTTTCGCGTCAACCCCACGTGGTCCTTCAAAAGGCCCGCGTGGATCGTCATGTAGTCGACGCCCTGCTTCGCCTGTTTCTCCACCTCGTCCAGGAACAGTTTCGCCGTCAATTCCTCGGGTTTCCCCACCCGGGCCAAGGCGCCGTAAATGGGCACCGTGCCGACGGGCACCGTGCTGTGGCGCACGATGGCTTCCCGGGTCGCGTCCAGGTCCTTGCCCGTGGACAAATCCATGATCGTGTCCGCGTGGTATTTGACCGCCATGTCGACTTTGTTCAACTCGCATTGGATGTCCGAGGTCGTGGCGGAATTGCCGATGTTGGCGTTGATCTTGCAGTTGAAATTCGTCCCGACGATCATCGGGTCCAACCGGTGGGCCAAATGGTTCACGTTCGCCGGAATAATGGCGCGGCCCCGGGCCACTTCCTGGCGGACG
>DAOQNO010000345.1:0-2132 GCA_035332125.1 Elusimicrobiota bacterium
TGGACGACGATGGCGCTGGGTTCGATGACGCCGATGGCGCCGGTCATCGCCTCGAGGTCGTACGGGGCCGAAAAATAATCGATCTTCGCGGCCCGGCATTCCTTCGCCAGGGCCTCGGTCCACTCCCAGGGAAGGGAGGCCGCTTGATAGACTTCGGAGACCGATTTTTTCCAACGGCTCTGGTGCGATTTCCCCGTCCCCAATTGCCGGAAGCCGTGGTCGCTGACGATGTGGCGGGCCCGGAAATTTTGGAATTTCGCCGCGTCGGCCCCGCTTTCGGCCGCCAAGTGGATGAGCGCCTTGGCCCGGCCCAAATCGCCGTCGTGGTTGGCGGAAATGTCCGCTATGAAATAGCTCGGGTGCGCGTCGCCGACCCGGCGCTTTCCGATCGAGAACTCGGGCATCGTCTCACCTCTCCGGTTGAATCATTTTCTTTAATTCCGAAACCGTTCCCCGCTCGCGCAAGGAGCGAAACCGACGCAGGCCTTCCTCCACCCGGGGCAACGGGCGGCCCAAAAAGCCCTCGGCCTTTTTAACGTTCAAGCTTAAAAACCGGGGGCGCGGAGCCTTCAATCCGACGTCGGTCGCCCGCGCCGGTTGAATGGGCGCGGCCGAAAGTTCAAAAACGCCCGCCAGCCGGCGGGCGAAATCCCATTTGCTCAACGGTTCGGACCCCGCGACGTGAAACGTGCCGGAAGCGTCCCGGTCGATCAGGGACAACAGCAGGTCGCCGAGGTCGTTGACGAGAAGGGGCGAGTATTCGATGTCCTGAAACGCGGGGAACGCTTGCCCCGACTCCAGGCGGCTCAGCATCCACTCGGCCAGACTCGACTTGGGTTGGGCGTTCCATCCGTAAAGGTTCGTGCGCACGATCACGGCCCCGGGGCAGGCCGTCCGAACCGCGTTCTCCCCCTCCCATTTGGTCCGGCCGTAGACGTTGATGGGCGCGGGGGCGTGGCTCTCGTCCTTCAACCCGCGTTGGCCGTCGAAAACGGCGTCGGTGGAGATTTGAATGAAACGGGCGCCCCCCCGACGGGCCGCGTCGGCCAGAAGCCCGGGCGCTTCGCCGTTGAGGCGCCGGGCGTCGACCGGATGATCTTCGCACCAATCGACGTTCGTGGCCGCGGCCGTGTTCACGACCCACGTCGGACGAAGGGCCTTCAGGGCCGCGTCGACGGCCGCATTGTCCAGAAGGTCGAGCGGCCCGGTCTTGACGCCGGCGAGCGTCACGGGGTGGACCCCGTAGACCCCCGCCACCTCGCGCCCCGCTTTTTTGAAATCCAGGAGCAGGTTGCTCCCCAAAAGGCCGCTGGCCCCGGTGACGAGGATCATGGCCGGCGGCGTCCCCTCATCAGGTCGGGAATCCCCGCCCTCAGAGAACCGGCTTTTGCCGGACGCCCGCGTTGAGGGCGGACCATTCCGGGTGCCGTTCGAGAACGGCCAACACGGCCGCCGTGCCGAAGACCTCCCCCCGTTTTTCGATGGCTTCAAAAAGGCGGGAGAGCAGATCCCAATCCTCCGGGGTGTCCAGCGTCCACCGAAGGGCCGACAGATCGGGCATTCGGACGTATTGTTCCAACATAAAGAGGGCGGGGTTTTGGTAGAAAAACGGCGTGACGTGCTCCCGTTGGGAGGGGGTCCGGGCTTCGGCGTGGGCCCGCTCCAGGGCGGTTCGGGTGAAGACCTCCGCGTCCAGTCCCCGGGGGTACGACCGCACGACGGTGTTGCTCAAGTAATCCAGCGGCCGCCCCGCGGCCCGCGCGGCGTGAAAGGCCGCCACCAGGGTGCCTACCAATCCGCCGTCCAACAGGGGACAATCCGAGGTCACGCGCACGACGACGTCGGCCCCGGATTCCCGCGCCGCCAGGGCGTAACGGGAGAGGACGTCCTCTTCCGACCCCCGGACGACGGTCGCCCCGTTTCGCTCCGCCTCGGCGACGACGGGATCGTCCGACGCCGCCGCGGTCGTGGCCACGACCACCCGATCAATCCCCGGCGCGCGCGCCAGGCGGGCCAGGCCCTGGCCCAAAACGGTCCGGGATCCCAGCGGGCGCAACACCTTCCCGGGAAGGCGCGTGGAACCCATCCGCGCCTGAACGACCGCGACGGTTCTCATTTTCCGGGACGGGGCC
>DAOQNO010000346.1:0-2121 GCA_035332125.1 Elusimicrobiota bacterium
CAAGGCCCAATAAGCGCCGCACCAAAGGCCGAAGGCGACGACCAATTCCACCGGCCCCCGGACCCCCCCCGCCCACCGGGCCGTCAGGGCGACGGCGGCCAGGGGAACGCCGAGCGCAAGAAGTCGAAGGACCGTCCCGGCCACGGAGCGCGCCGGAAGGCCCTGCTCCCGGGCCAGAAGACGGAAAACAAACGGGAAAACCGCGACCATCGCCGCGACTTGTCCGAAAATGAAAGCCCGCTCCTTCAGGAAATGAACCGCGGCCAGGGACAGGGCCATTTGGCCGGCCGCCTGGGCCACGAGCCAACGGTTGTTCGCGCGGAGAAAAGAGAGACGGACCTGCATGAGCGTTTGCCCGTAACTCAACAGGATGTTGAGCAGGGGGACCACGAACATCAGGGAAAACCAGGGCCAGAGCGGGACCACCGACGGACCCACCCAGTCCCGCAGGAATTCCGGGGCGAACACGGCCCCCGCCAGCAGGGGCGGAAAGGCCAGGGCCGGCATCAACCAGAACCCGGCGCGCCCCAACTCCTTCAATTTTTCGTGGTCCCGGCCCGCCTCCAACCGCGCCGACACCGGAAGAAGGGCGGAGATCAGCAACGACAAAACGGATTTGGCGAAGCGGGGCAGTCGAACCAAAATATCGTAAACGCCGACGCCCGCCGGCCCGACCAAGGCGCCGATCAACAGCGGGGGCGACTGAAATTGAACGACGCCCAAGACCCGGCTTTGAAACATGAGCACGCTCCGTTGGCGGACTTCCTGTAGCATGGAAGCGTCCCACCGGGCCAAGCGCAGGGGCGTCGTCCGCAACAGGGGGATCATGGAAAAAAGCAGGACGATCCCCCGCCCCACCTGGCTCAGGAGAAAGGCCAAGGCGACCGCGTCCCCGGGTCGATGGCTCCGAATCAAAACCCAGGCGGCGCCCGCGAAGGCCAGGGCCGACAGGACCTCCAACAATCGAAGCAAATCGTAACGTTCAAACCCCTTGGTCATGCCTTCGACGATCAAACCCGCGAACAAGAGGGGCGACGCCCACCCCGTGGCCTGGATCACGCGGGAAAAACCGGTCCGCTGGGCCGGGTCGATGTTCACGACCCGATGGGCCCAGGGCCCCCCGATCACCAACACGGCCCCGATGATCGCGCCCACGGCGAGGGCCGTGATCAACAGGAGCGTCGTTTGGCCGGAGGCCCGCGCCCAGGAGCCGTCGGCCCGGGCCCGGGCCACCGCCTGGGTGGTCGTTTCGGAAACGCCGAAATCCAATATCGACAACGGTCCCGTCGGCAGGACCACCCGGGCGAGGACGATCAACCCGAACCCCGCCATCCCGTAGGCCCGGACGAGAAAGGGCACAATGAAAAAACCGATGAGTCCCACGGCCAGGTGGGCCATCCCCGTGAACATCGTGTTTCGAACGAGGGGTTTAAGCACGGTCGGTCGCTTCGATCAAAATCGATTGGCCGCTGAGGCCCGGACCGGCCAGCGCGGAAACCCGCGGGGCCGGTTCGCCGGCGGCCGCGGAAAGTCGGGCCAGCGTTTGCCGGACGGTCTCCACCTCGAACCGCTTGGCGGCCCGGGCGGACTCCCGCGGGGCGGGCGAAAACCAGCGGCGTATTTTTTCGGCCCCGGCAACCCCCAAAGCGCGCCGAACGGCGTACACGGCCCGCGTGCGAAAAGAGGGTCCGGGGCCCGCGGGACGACCCGCCGTCGGCCCCGACAAAACGTCCACCACGGCGTCGGCCACCCGCTCGGAGGATCGGCCGTCCGCCGGACCGAAAAGGCCTTCCACCAACTCCCGTCGGGCCGTTTGTTGATCGGCCGTCAGGGGACCGGGTCGGCCCGCCAGGAGGGATTCCACGATGTGTTCCAATTCTTCGGGACTGTTCGCGTTCCGGCTCACGCGGCGGGGACCGGGGACCAGCAACGCGGGAGTGTTGAACCATTCCAGGGACACCGGTTCGCTTCCCATCATCACCGCCTCGATCGCGGTCGAGCAATTCTGGTGGATCAACATTTTGGCCGACCGAATCCACTGAAGGGAAGTTCCCTCTTGCCGGAGGCGCACGTTGGGACGGGAGAGCAAGGCGTCATACGCCCGGATGTTTTCAAAGGGGT
>DAOQNO010000347.1:0-2119 GCA_035332125.1 Elusimicrobiota bacterium
CCTCGCCGCCCAATCCCAGGGCCGCGCCGGCCGCGGCCCACAGGACGCCCCCGGTCCCGTGCATGGCGTCGAACACGACCCGGGTGGATCGCGCTTTTTTCCAGAAGGCCCGGTCCAGCCGGGAGAGCAAATGGGCCAGATAGGGCTTCGCCAAATCCCGTTGTTCCAATTCCACCGACGGCGGCCGAGGCGTTTCGGGCTCCACCAAGGTTTCCACCTTGGTCGTAAAGAGCGGATCGGCCGACCGACCGGGGGGCAGTTTAATCTTGAAACCGTTGTAGGCCGGGGGGTTGTGGCTCGCGGTGATCATGACGCCCGCCCGGGCGCCGGCTCCCTTCAACGCGAAGGACAGGGCCGGCGACGTGGTCGGACCCTGGCCGAGAAGAACCCGGTGACCCCGGGCCGCCAGGACGCCGGCGGCCGTCCGAGCGAATTCTTCCGACAGGAAACGATGATCGTGACCGATCACCACCCGGGATTTGGACGGCAACGCGCGGGCCAGGGCGTCGGCCACCCGCCGCACGTTCGCGAAGGTGAAATCCCGGGCGATCAAGCCGCGCCAGCCGTCGGTGCCAAAGAGAATCGGTTCCGTTTTGATGGGGGTCATGGGGGGGGTCCTTGGTGGAAGTCAGTCGTCCTTGAATCCCCGGCCCGGACGGATCAGAATCACCTGCCCGGGTCGAAGTCGATGGGCGTTTTGAATTTTGTTTTCCCGCTGGATGGCCGCCGCGGTTGTTCGGTAACGCTGGGCGATGCGGCCGAGCACGTCGCCCTTTCGCACGGTGTACTTGAGATAGCCGGGCGAGGGCGTCCAATCTTTCACTTTGTTCAGTTCCTCGAGAAAGCGCGCGCGCGTCCCGGCCGGGACGTTGAAAGAGAAACGGGATTCGTTCCGGGGCGTGCACCACAGGCGGATGGAGGGGTTCAACTCCCGAAGGACCTCCTCCGTCGTTTTGGCGCAGGCGGCGGCGATTTTGAGGTCCAAGGGTTTTTCGAGTACCACCTCGTCGGGCGGGGCCGACGCGGCCGTGGCCGACGTTTCAAACCCGTAGGCCTTGGCGTTTTCCCCGACCAAGACGGCCGCCATCAGCTTGGGCACGTATTGTTCCGTTTCCATCGGAAGCCCCTGGCGTTTGGACAACAGCGCGAAATCCGTCGATCGGGTGAATTCCAAATCCCGCTGAATCCCGTACATGCCCCGGTTGTAGGCCGCCAAGGCCAGATGCCAATCGTCGAACCAGTCGTGAAGGCTTTTCAGGGTCTGAAGCGCCGCGTGGGTGGCTTTCGAGGGATCGCGCCGTTCGTCCACCCAGTAGTTGATTTTGAGCCCCGCGTATTTGGCCGTGGACGTCATGAATTGCCACATCCCCACCGCCCCGGCCCGGGACACGGCGAACGTTTGATATTCGCTTTCGACGATGGGCAAATACAGCAGCTCCCGGGGGAGCCCGGCCTTTTCAATTTCGGCCAGGATCATGCCCCGGTGCCGGGCCATCCGGTTCAACGCCTCTTGAAAACGACTCCGCAGGGGCCCGGTGTAGAGGCCGATGAATTTCTTGACCAGGGGATCCTCGGGATCCAAATGGATGGCGTAGCTCTTGGTGGAAGAGACCACCGGCTCGACGATCGGAGCGGCGTTCAATTCCTCTTGGGTCACGGGTTTGACTTCCGTGGCCGGAGGGCAGTCCCCGGGCCGGGGAAGCGGGCCCACGTCCGCCATGTTCAAGAAGGTGGCGATGTCGCTTCGCAAATCGAGAACCGTCGCGTCGTCCGCCTGGTCCGCCAGGGTTTTCAACGTGCGGCTGTACCGGCGCCGGGCCGTCCGGACGTCCCCGGCGGCTTCGGCCGCCAGGCCCTCCTGGAACAGATTTTCGGCCCGCTCCAACCAAGCCGGTTTTTCCGCCGAAGTCTCGGTTTCCGTCGACAAAGTGATGATTTCGGTCGTCTGAACGCCCGGGGCGATGGCCCCGAGATCGGCCGCGGTCTCATCGGCCCGGACGGCCGCGACGCCCGACAAGAAAGCCGCGAAAAGGACCCCGCGCTTCACAGGGGCGCCCGCCGAATATCGGCGCCCACGGCGCGCAGTTTTTTCTCCAGGGCCTCGTATCCCCGGTCCAGG
>DAOQNO010000348.1:0-2117 GCA_035332125.1 Elusimicrobiota bacterium
ACCGCCAAGGAACTGTTTGACGCCGGACTGGACGTGTTGACCCTGGGCAACCACACCTGGGACCGGTCCGAGACCGAACCGCTTCTGGCCGATCCCCGGGTGTTGCGACCGGCCAATTATCCGGCACCGTTGCCGGGAAAGGGCCTCGGGGTCTACTCCGTGGGCGGGCGGTCCCTGGCGGTCCTTCAACTCATGGGCCGGCACAACATGGCGTCCATCGACTGCCCCTTTCAGGCGGCCGACCGTTTGACGAAAGATCTGCCGACCCGGCTGGTGGTCGTTGACATGCACGCCGAGGCCACCAGCGAAAAGCAGGCCATGGGCTGGTATTTGGACGGGCGCGCCTCCGCGGTTCTGGGCACCCACACCCACGTGCAGACCGCCGACGAGCGGGTGCTCCCCGGCGGGACGGCGTACATCGGCGACGTCGGCATGGCCGGTCCCCGGGACGGGATCATCGGCGGCGACCGGGCGGGGGCGATAAAGCGATTTTTGACCGGCGTGCGGGTTCGACTGGAAGTGGCCGAGGGCGACGCGCTCTTTTGCGCGGTCGTCGTCGACTTGGACGACGCCTCGGGCCGGGCCCGGTCGATTGAACGAATTTCAAAGGCGTGGGAACGGAAAGGCGGAACGGCGTGACTCCCCAGGAATTGAAAAAAGCGTTGGCGGCGAAGGCCGCGATGGTGGACAAGGCCCTGGACCGCTTCATGACCAAGGAAGAGGCCCTGCCGCCCGTGGTCCACAAGGCCATGCGGTATTCCGTGTTCGCCGGGGGGAAGCGCCTGCGACCGGTCTTGTGCCTGGCCGCGGCCGAAATCACGGGAGGGAAACCGGCCCGGGTCCTGCCGACGGCTTGCGCGCTGGAGGTCATCCACACCTATTCCCTCGTGCACGACGATTTGCCCGCCATGGACGACGACGATTTGAGGCGCGGCCGGCCCACGAACCACCGCGTGTTCGGCGAGGGCGTGGCGATTTTGGCCGGGGACGGTTTGCTGACCTACGGTTTTGAATTGATGGCCAAAAACGCCCGGGTGGCGGGCGTCCGCGCCGAGCGCGTGGTGGAGGCCATCGGAACCGTGGCCCGGGCCGTGGGGTCCCAGGGCATGGTGGGGGGCCAGGCGGTGGATTTGGAATCCGAAGGGCGCGGCGTGGCCCTGAACGGAAGCCGGGCCAAGGTGTTGGACTACATCCACCGCCACAAAACCGGCGCCCTCATCACCGCGAGCCTGTCGGTGGGGGCGCTGCTCTCCGGCGCCTCGCCCAAGGCCCAACGGGCCCTGGAGCGCTACGGCGATCAAATCGGTTTGGCGTTTCAAATCGCCGACGACGTGTTGGACATCGTGGGCAACAAGGCGCTCCTGGGCAAAAGCGGCTCCGACGCCGAGAACCAAAAGCTGACGTACCCCGCGGTCTACGGCCTGGAGGAATCCCAGCGCCGGGCCCGACGGGCCGTGGACGAAGCCAAACGCCTTTTGAAACCCTTCGGCCGCCGGGCCGATCTGTTGGTGGCCCTGGCCGATTACATCATCACCCGAGAGAACTGACATGAATATTTTGGACATGATCGACAAACCCCAGGACCTGCGGAACATCCGCAAGGACCTCCTGCCCATTCTCGCCAAGGACATCCGCCAGAAAATCCTGGACGTGACCTCCCAGGTGGGCGGCCACCTGGGCGCCGGTTTGGGCACCGTGGAGCTGGCCATCGCCCTCCATTACGTCTTCGAGTCGCCCAAGGACAAAATCATCTGGGACACGGGCCATCAGGCCTATCCCCACAAACTGCTCACGGGTCGCCGGGACCGCTTCCACACTCTGCGCCAATTCGGCGGGATTTCCGGATTTCTTTCCCGAAACGAATCCGAGCACGACGTGTTCGGCGCGGGCCACGCCTCGACCTCCATTTCGGCCGCCCTGGGCTTTGCCGCCGCCCGCGACGTCCTGAAACAGGACCACCACGTGATCGCCGTGGCCAACGACGGTTCCCTGACCGGCGGCATGGCCTTTGAAGCTCTGCAGAACGCCGGGCATCTGGGCACGGACCTTTTGGTCGTTCTGAACGACAACCAGATGTTCATCTCCGGATTCGGATCCGCATCCCCACCTCCCAGCCC
>DAOQNO010000349.1:0-2106 GCA_035332125.1 Elusimicrobiota bacterium
GTCCAATCCGGGCTTGGGCGCCCTCAAAGCCAACCTGGAAGCCGGGGTGGTGTCCACGCCGGAAGCGCTGGCCGCGGTTTCCGTTTTGCTCGACGCGGGGCAAGCGTCGTTGTTCGCCAAGTGGGACGCCCCGGGCACCCACGACGATTCCAAACGGGGGTTCTTGGCCCAAGTGGCCAAAATGAACGCCGAATATCCGGGGGGACTCACGACTTACGCGGCCAACGCCCGCGTGCTGTTGGAGAAGTCCGCCCGGGGCGACAACCCGTTTAAAGGAAAAACGCCCAACGCGCCGCCCATGACGAATCTCACCGGGCGGATGGACGAGGTGGAACGGTATCAAACGGCCGCGTTGCCTTCGGCCAACAATTTGGCCTTTGTGTTGATGGCCGGCGGCATGGGCGAACGGCTGGGTTACAACGGAATCAAGATTTCCATTCCCCTCGACTTGGTGACCGAGACCACGTACATGGGATGGTACATCCGGCACATCCTCGCCCTTCAGGAAGCGTCGAATCGAAAAACCGGCGAGTCGAAGAAAATTCCCCTGTTTATCATGACGTCCGAGGAAAACCACGACGTCACCATGGCCTTCCTTGCCGAACACGACTACTTCGGCATGGACAAGGAACAGATCATCGTTCGCCAACAGCCGCTGGTGCCCGCGGTCCAAAACAACAACGCCGATTTCGCTTTGGACGCCGACGACCCCTACCGGCTCCAGGGCAAACCCCACGGCCACGGCGACGTCCACATGCTGTTGCACCACAACGGGATCGTGAAAGAATGGAAACGGGAGGGCCGGTCGCACGTGGTGTTCATTCAGGACACGAACGGCCAGGTGTTCAACGGTCTTCTGGCGGCGGTGGGCGTTTCCATGGAAAAGGATTTGGACGTCAACTTCCTCACCGTGGACCGGGAAGCGGGCGAAAAAACGGGGTCCATCACCACGCTGGTCGGCGCGGACCAATCCGCGGTCACGGGCAACGTCGAATACAACGAGATCGACCCCTTGCTCCGGGAAACCAGCGGAAGCGGCGACGTGGCCGATCCGAAAACGGGCAAATCCCCGTTCCCGGCCAATTTAAACGTCTTGATTTTTAAAACCGGCCCCTACAACGAAATTCTGGAACGCACCAACGGGATTGTGGGCGAGTTCATTAACCCCAAATACGCCGACAAGGAAAAAACAAAATTTCCCGCGGCCCGTTTGGAAACCATGATGCAGACGATTGCTTTTGAATATCAGGGGCACGGGAAGGTCGCGGCCACGAATTTCGATAAACGCGACGTCTTCTCCCCGGTGAAAAACAACATGAAAACGGGCGCCGAAAACCCGGCCAAGGGGACCTACCCCGACGCCATGCCCACGGGCGAAGCGGATTTCTACAAATACGGCCGGCGCTTACTTTCTCTGGCGGGCGTCGTCGTCGACGTGGAGGGAAAGACGGTCCATAGCCACGGCGTACCGTACCAGGCCGGGGCGAAAGTCGTTCTTTATCCGTCCTTCGCGGCGACCGTCGCCGACCTCAAAGCCAAGGTTCGGGGCGCGTTCACGGTGAGCGACCGCTCCACGCTGGTCCTGGACGGCGCGAACATCACCATCGAAGGGTTGACGTTGGACGGCGCGTTGTTCGTTCACGCCGTTCCGGAAGCCTCCTTGGCCATCCGCGGGCTGGATTTGCGCGCGCCGATGCGTTCTTCCGACGGCGTTTACAGCGAGGTCGGCTTGGTGGACCCCGAAGTGCCGGATTATTTGCGCATTCGCGGCTACGAACTCTTTCCGTATCGCGACGCCGCTCGCGTGGATTTGACCGAGCCCGGCCAGTACGTCCTTGACCGGGACGGGAACCTGTTCCAGGGGGGGACGCTCGTCCGCAACGTCCAGCCCGGCGCGGCCACGGCGGAGAGCCTGATCGGCAAAATTGCCGCCCTTTCCAAAGTTCCGTTGGACGAGGTTCGGGCCCATCTGTTACGCGGCCCCGCGGCCGCCGGGGTGGCCGCCGCCACGATGGTCGAAGGTCATTTGGCCGGCGTGATGCACGACGCCGTGCGGGACGCTCTGCGGAGTTCCAACGTGAAGCTGAACGGCGATCTGGAAGCGGT
>DAOQNO010000350.1:0-2105 GCA_035332125.1 Elusimicrobiota bacterium
CGCATCGAAGTCGTGCGCGGCGGGGCCTCGGTTCTCTACGGAGCGAACAC
The DNA here is from genome assembly GCA_035332125.1 of Elusimicrobiota bacterium. Taxonomy (GTDB): domain Bacteria; phylum Elusimicrobiota; class Elusimicrobia; order FEN-1173; family FEN-1173; genus JADKIY01. The sequence goes on from DAOQNO010000350.1 coordinate 51, forward strand.
CACGGGCGGCGTCGTTCATTTGCTGACGAAACGGCCCGTGGGCGACAAGCCCCAAACCCGCCTCAAAAGCGAGTTTCGGTCCTATTACACCCAGTTGTACGAGGGAGACATCCGCCACCGGGTCGGCGGGTTCGACGCCTACGCCAGCGCCGGGCGCTCGCTCACGGACGGCTTTCAAAAAAACGCGGATTCGGACAATTTGCACGGGACGCTTAAAACCGGCTACACCTTCGGTAGCGGCGCCCGGTTGGCCATCGACGGGGCCATCGTCGATGGCGAGGTGGGGAACCCCCACGGAACGCTCCTGCCCGTGGAGGAATGGGACGGTAAAAAGGAACGGGAGGCCGTGGATCCGACGGCCCGGGTCCAGCAAAAGGCCCAGCGCGGACACGGGCTCGTCTTCCTTCCGCTGGGGGGATCGGCCAGCGTTCAGTCGACTTTCTATGGAACGGGCCAACGGTACGAAACGCGCCCGTCCAAATCCGCCGCGCCCGATTTCGAGCAGGACAACCGGTTCTGGGGGAACGACACCCGCTTCCAATGGTCCGACGTGGTCACCCTGGGGGCGGCCTACGAATGGGATGGTCAAAAAACGGCCGAATCGGCTTTCGCTCCCGCCCGGAACAATCACATCACCAACGTCGGCGCCTACGGCCAGCTGAGCCTCGCCCTGGGAGCCTGGGTGTTCATGCCGGGCCTGCGGTACGACAGCCACAGCGCTTTCGGTCCCACCTGGAACCCGCGGTTGACGGTGGCCTGGCGCGCGACGGAAAATTTAAAACTCTCCGGCAACGCCGCCCGTTCCTTCCGGGCCCCCTCCTTCCTGGAGCTCTATTACGTCGACGCTTTCTTCTCCGGCAACCCCGATCTTCGTCCGGAAAAAGCCTGGTCCTACGATTTTGGGTTCGAGGTCGGCGGAAACGCCGCCCGACGCCTGTCGGTGACCGGCTTCTACACGAAAATCGAGGACCGGGTCACGGTCAACGGCGCCTTCACCTCCTACGAAAACGCGCCCCAGGCGGAACTCGCCGGGGCCGAGGTTGAAAGCCGCCACCCGCTCCTTCCGCGGGTGACGGGACGGGCTTCCTACACCTACACCCGGGCCATCGGCAATTCCTTGACCGAGTCGACCCACCGGGCCCTGCGGCTCACGCCCCGCCACGCGGCCTTCTACCAGGCGGCTTGGCGCCCCGGCAACGAGTGGGAGCTCTCCAGCGCGGTTCGTTACGTGTCGAGGCAGTTTCAAAAAGACGACCAGCGGGGGCTCGATCTGCCGACGTTCGCGGTGTGGGGCGCCCGATTGTCCAAGAAAATTCTCGCGGCGGAGTTTTACGTGGCCTGCGACAATATTCTGAATCGCCGTTACGCCCTGACCTTCGACGCGGAATCGACTTTTCCCTTTTCGACCACCCGGAACCCCCAGCCCGGCCGGACTTTTTGGATGGGCACGACGATCCGTTTCGCGGACTAGAGGAAAAGCTCGAGGCCCCTCCTTCCGCCGACAGCGGGGGGAGGGGCCTTTTTTTGGGGACCGGCGGGGCTCTCAACGCGGACGATGACCCGCATCATGGCCGCTCTCCCATCGAATTGCCAAAATAACCTCCGGGTGGACCCGGGGGCGAATCCTTTTGAGCCTTTCCGCATCCAAAAGGTATAGGAGGAATTCATGAACATTGAGCGTGTTTTGCGGGGGATTGCCGGTTTTTTCATATTGGTGAGCCTGGGTCTGGCCCATTGGCACAGCGCCCATTGGTTGTGGTTCACGGCCTTTGTGGGTTTGAACCTGTTCCAATCGTCCTTCACCAATTGGTGCCCGATGATGACGATCCTTCGCAAATGCGGCGGTCGTCCCGGCGGGACCCCGTGAAAAAAGCCCTTCTTTCCGGAACTCTGCTTTTCCTGGGGGGTCTTGTTCGAGCGGAGCCCTTGTCCCTGGAAAATCTCGTCCGCGACGTCCTGGCCCGCACCCCCGGGTTGTCCGCCGCCGATGCCGTGCGCCGGGCCGCCCAGGCCCAATTGTCCGAAGCCCGGTCCCAACGCCTTCCCCGCCTCACG
>DAOQNO010000351.1:0-2101 GCA_035332125.1 Elusimicrobiota bacterium
TTCGCGCGGGCCGGGCCGACGCCGCGCTGGTGGCGCCGGCGGAAACGCTGGACCGGGCCCTCGCCCGCGGGGAAGGCCGCCTTCAGCTTTTGGTGGACGCGACCAACGCCACCAAAGCCCGGGTGGTGGAGAACTACGTTCAGGCGCTGCTGGCCCGGACGCTCCGCGACCGCTTCGGCCGGGGCCCGGCGCCGCCCGTCGCCTTCGACGTCCGGGTGCTTTACAACCCGACCCTGACGACGTCCCACTACCTCGTGCCGGGCGTCATGGGGCTGATCCTCACGCTGGTCACGATTCTCCTGACCAGCATGTCCATGGCCCGGGAACGGGAGCTCGGGACTTTCGAAACGCTCGTGGCGGCGCCCGTGGCCCGCTGGGAGATTTTCATCGGGAAAACCCTTCCCTACGTGATCCTGGGCATGGCCGACGTCCCCCTGGTGTTGGCGGTCGGCGTGCTCGGATTCCGGGTGCCTTTCCGCGGCCCCCTGTGGGCCGTGGGGCTGGCGGCGCTCGTGTTCGTCTGCACCACGGTCGCCATCGGCACGCTGATCTCGACCTTCGCCAAGAACCAACAACAGGCCATGATGGGCGGCTTTTTGTTCCTCTTCCCGGCCATTCAATTGTCCGGGGTGATGGCGCCCCTGGAAAACATTCCCGCGGCCGTGGTTCCTTTTTCCTGGCTGAACCCTCTTCGATTTTTCGTGGCCCTCATGCGCCATCTCATGCTCAAAGGGACCCTCGGTTCCTTTTATTGGACGAATTTGGGAGCCTTGGCCCTCCTGGCGTTGGGCGCCGGAGCTTGGAGCGTCCATCGATTTCGGCGAACCACGGCCTAATCCGGAATTTTGTAAATCCATCGCTAAACGCGTCGTCCCCATCGAAATGCCTTACCCTAAGTGTCATGTTTGCCTTTTCTTTTTAATGCATTTTTGATATTTTGTGTTTGGAAATCCCACACATTTTTCGGGGACAGTTTGCGTGGGTCTCGCGTTTTTTTGAATCCGGCCACACCCAAAGCGGGGGGCAAGGGCCGGTCTCGTTTTTCCCGGCGGACCCGGGCCACGATCATGACATCGCACCTCAACACCCCATCGTCTTTTTCCTCCGGGCGGCCGGCCACGCCGCCCCAAACCGGTCCCCTGCCCCGGGATTACGGCACCACCCGCCTCGTTTTGCTTCCCCGCGATCCGCGCTGGATGTACTGCTACTGGGAGGTCGCCCCCTACACCTGGGAGGAAGTCCGCCGCCAATTCGGTCCCGACGTTTCCCGGGGTCGCCCGGTGCTCCGGCTGCACGCGGAGCACGGCGGCAAACACACGGCCTTCGACGTCGATGTGAATCTGGAGGCGCGCAATTGGTACGTCTACTCCCCCCGGGGCGACGGCCAGTGGCACGCGGAACTGGGCTTGATCCTGCCGGACGGGCGCTTTGTGCTTCTGGCCATCTCCAATAAAATTCGGCTGCCCGCGGGGGAAGTCTCCGATCTCTTCGACGAAAAGTGGGGCGTGTTGAAAGCCGAGTGGGAACGCCTTTTCGAATTGTCCGGCGGGGGCCGCCTCGGCGCCGGATCGCTGGACATGGCCAAGATGCTGGCTCAGCGGTGGGAATTGCTTCGCGGCCTGTCGTCCCTGTCGAGCGCCCCGACGTCGCCCGGCGGCGCCAGCTGGAGCCGGCCCCCCGGCCGCCCCAAGGGCTTTTGGCTGGTGGCCGATTGCGAGGTCATCGTCTACGGCGCCACCGAGCCCGACGCCCGGGTGACCTTCCAAGGCCGCCCGATTCCGCTCAACCCCGACGGCACGTTCTCCTTCCGTTTCGCCCTGCCGGATGGAAAACAAAATTTCCCGATCCACGCGACCAACGCCGACGGCGATTTGTCCCGTTCGATCGAATTCGTCGTCTCGCGCGAAACGCGCAAAGGGCGGGAGTGACGCCGCGATGACTTCCCGGGCCCGCCTTTCATGACGCCGGCGCCCCAGGGCTTTTTAAATCTCGTCCTGCACGCGCACCTGCCCTACGTGCGCCATCCCGAATACCCCGACTTCCTCGAAGAGGATTGGTTCTACGAAGCCATCACGGAAACCTACGTGCCGCTCCTGGACAT
>DAOQNO010000352.1:0-2095 GCA_035332125.1 Elusimicrobiota bacterium
GTTGATCCAGCTCCTCCCGGGAGAGCGTCGCATCCACCGGCACGGAATAGCCGACCAGGTGGAGATTGTTTTTCTTCCAGTCGATCACCCGCCGACCCCGCGCGTCCAGCACGTAGGCGTCCTCCACGTTCCACTCGTCGGGCACCGTCCAGTCGAAGGCCCGGGTCCCCGAGGGCACCTCGTGCACCGCCAGGCCGGGCAAATGTTTTTGGATCTCGGCCAGGGTGCGCCGCACCCCGTTTCCGGTCAGGCTGCGCGGAAAGGGGAAAAGGGTTTTGGCCAGATCGTAAAGATCGCGGCCGAGGGGGTCCGTCGTCGATGTCATAGGTTTTCGGCGGGCGCGGCGTCGCGCCCCTCCACGTTCTCCAAGGTCAGGCGGCCGCCCACGCGCCGTTGAAGCGCCTCCAATTCCCGGCGGGACTCCGCCGTCAGCAGGTAAAACGGGTCGGCCCGCAGCCGCTCCGCCCAATCGGCCGCCACGAGGTCGGCCCGGCACCGAAGGCCCCGACCGCGGCCCAGGGGCGCGGAGCGCAGAAGACCCCGGCCCCGCAGATCGTCGGCCAACCGTTCCCAATCGTAATCCAGGCGCGCGCCCCGGGCGGGACGCACGCGGTAAACGAAGCGCACCGTTTCCCGATGGTCGCCGTCCACGATCGTTCCCGGAAAGGGTTTGAGGTAACGGTAGCCCACGTCGGCGATTTCCTCGACCCGGTGCAAAAAGGTCACGGCGAAGGTCCCGCCGAAAAGCACCAGCTCGGATTTCCGCCGGACGCACTCGCCGAAAACGGATTCGGCGGAGAAGGGGTTCTCGTTCGCCGCCGGGGACCACCCGCCGCCCACCACGGCGAAATTAAAAATCGGCGTCCGGGTCCGGACGACGCCCGGCCGCCGGCGGATGTGGTCGTTCAACACCCCCACCTGACCGGCGTCCCCGCGCACGTCGTACACCCGGGTGCGGGGGTAGTCGTAGTTGAACGTGGGCAACAGCAGGGTCCGTCCCCCCGCCGCGGACCGTAGAATGTCAAACAACCGCTCCAATTGAACGTCCCGGGGCGCCGGGGGCAGCGGCGTGTTGAGCCGGGCCACGTCCGTATGGACCAGCAACGTGTCCCCCTCCACGTCGGCCCAGAACCGGGCCAGGTCCTTGGCCAAATCGCCCGGGGCGTTCATCGGCGTTTCACGCGGAGGCTCGGGCCACCGTCAGGTGGTCCGGCGCGGGATAGGCCCGGGCCAGATCGAGGACGTAGGCGCCGTCCGGGCTTTTTTCAAAACCGGATTCCCGCTCCCAAAATTCCGCGCAGGGGCGGTTGCGTTCGGTCGGGACCAGGGTCGCCGTCACGGTCGCGGCGCCCAGGGCCTTGGCCTCGGCCGCCAGGACGCTCAGGACGGTCCGCTCGACGCCGCGGCCCAGAACGCGGCAGCTTAAAACGAAGTCCGTGACGCGCGCTTTTCCTTGCTCGACTTCGACGCTTCCCAACCCCACGAGCCCCGCGTCGCCGAACTTGTCGGCGACCCGAAAGGTGAAGAAACGCCGGTGGGCGGGGGCGGCCCAGGCGCGCAGTTCGCCTTCCGTCAAGCGCCGGGTCGCCAAATTCATTTGATTGGTCTTGTTCAGCAACTGGGCGGCCCGGGTTAAATCGGCGTCGTTCAAGCGATTCACCCAAACGGTCGCGCCGAGGGATTTCAGCCAGGCGTCGCGGCTTCCGCCCGGGGCCGCCGCCGCCCGGGCTTTCTCTTCCGCGTACAAGGCCGTCCGCCGCCGGTCCTCCTCCGACACCGCCACCGCGTCGAAGGCGGCCAGGGCGCGGAGGGCCTGGGGGGCCAGGGCCGGGTCCGCCGGCCAGTCCGGGACGAGCACCTCGGGCAGGGCGTTGCGCACCCGGTCCCGCTCCGCGGGATGATCGTCGAGGAAGACGGCCGCGTTTAGGCCCAGCCGCAGTTCCGCCGCCAGGTCCGCGATGTTCTTGGCTTTGTCGTCCCAATTGATCCGCGCGGCGGCGAAATCGGTCCAGCGCAGCACCATGTCCGGGTGGCGGTCGAAGGCGTCCCGGACCACGGCCTCGTCGTTTTTGCTGGCGATGGCCAGGAGGACCCC
>DAOQNO010000353.1:0-2081 GCA_035332125.1 Elusimicrobiota bacterium
CCGGGCGCGGGAACTTGAGCCCGGTTCAACTGGCGGTAAAGCAGGGGGCCCACGCCGAGGCCGCCGGCGCGCGACATCTCCTCGCTCAGAGCTTGGTCGTACAGATCCCGGGTGATGTCCCGGGCGGGACCGGACCCCTCGAGGGCCGCGGGCGCTTCCGTGGACCGCATTTCTTTTAAAAGCGTGTGAAGAAAAAGACTCTCGAAACCCCGGCAGGCTTGTTTCAACCTTTCGTCGGCCCGGGGCGGCGTAGCGGCGGGGGGGGCGGTTCGATCGAGTTTCACATCAACACCAGTTCGGCCTTGAGCGCGCCGAGTCGTTTGAGCATTTGAAAAATCACCACCACGTCCCGGGGTCGCACCCCGAGGCCGCTCAGCAGATCGACCAGCGACGTGACGTCGGCTTCGGCCCGGGCCGGGCCGCCGCCGATTTCGATTTTAACGCCGCCGTGGGAAATGGCCACCGGGGCGATTCGGACGCCCTGCCCGGCGATCACCGTGCCCGTGCGCTCGTTCAAGACAACCCGGGGCGCGTCGTCGGGCGTGACCGCCACGCGTTCCACCCGCGCCGCGAAGCCCACCGGATCCTCCCGAAAATCCTCCGGAATTTCCACTTCCACCCGGCCGGGGTCCGTGGCCCGGGAGGGGGTTTTCAGCGTTTCCTGCACCGCCTGGGCGATGCGTTCCGCGGTCACGGCGTCGGGCCGGTCCAGCGTCACGGCCAGGCGGCCGTCGGTTTCCGCGGCCGGCCCCGTCAGGGGTTTTTCCAAGAGAACCCCGCTGGGAAGAAAGGCCGTCGTGGCGCCCCCGGCGGACCCCGCCCCCCTGCGATCGTCCCCGGCCTCGGGCTCTTCGGCCAGGCGCCCCTGGGCCGTCGCGTAGGCTTTGCCGTCGACGCCCAACAGGGCCGTGAGAAGCAGGGTGCCGCCTTCCAATCGGGAGGCGTTCCCCAAAGAGGAAACGCGGGCGTCCGAGGCCGCGCCGGGGCGGCTGAAGGCCGGGACCCGGGCCGTGACCGCCACCGCCGCGATGTTGCTGGATTGAAGTTCCTGGGGGGACGCCGCCACGCCCAATCGGTTCAGTAAATTGACGAGGGATTGGGCCGCCGGTCCGGACCCCGGCCGGTCCCCCGTTCCCCGAAGGCCCGTCACCAGACCGTAGCCCACCAGTTCCAGGTCACGCGCCCCGCCGACCCGGGCCACGTCCTTCACGCGGGTTTCCCCCGCGGCGAGATTCAGGGTTCCGGCAATCCCAAGGAGAACCGCCCAGCGTCGATTCATTCAAGGGCCCCGTTAAAAGACGATCCCGACCAGCCAGGCCAGCAGCCCCCGGCGGTGGACGGAGGGTTCCTTGCGGCTTTTGTATTCGATGCGGGCGTCCGCCAGGCGGGTGGACAGGATCGTGTTGCCCGGTCCGATGTCCGCGGGGCGGGCGAGACCCTTGAGCCGAATGGTTTGTTCGCCGCCCTCCAGCACGATGGTTTGTTCGCCCTCCAGGCGCAACAGCCCGCCGGGCAAAATTTCGGTGACCCGGGCCGTGGTGTTGGCGATCAGGGAACCCCGCCGCTCCAGGCCGGATTCGGCGTTGGTGTCGTTGGTCGTCTTGAGCCCCATGGAGGAGCGGGCGGCTTTGCCGCCCGTGTTCGTCTTCAAATCCACGGAGAGCTCCCCGTCCTTGTCGGCCCGGGAGGTGACGCGCCGGGAACCTTTGGACGTTTCCATGATCTGCACCGTCACCAAATCCCCGACGCGACTGGCCCGGGTGTCGGCAAAGAGGGACAGAAGCGGCGTTTCCGCCAAGGGCGCCGGCGCCGGGGCCGTGGGTCGGCGGCCGAAGCAGCCGGCGGCGAAAAGGAGAACGAAGGGAATCCCGCGTTTCATTGGGCCGTCCCGGGGGCGGTCCAGTCCAGTTGTCCGGGCCCGCGCACGGTGGCCGTCACCGGCCGTCGGGTGGAGGAGAGCCACACGGGGATGGCTTCGCCGGCGCGCCCGTCCCGAAGGGCCCGCCCCGCCGCGCTCAGGCGAAGGGAACCCGCCGACACCGTGACGGAAACGGTTTCGCCGTTTTTTACCAGGGGGCGCG
>DAOQNO010000354.1:0-2078 GCA_035332125.1 Elusimicrobiota bacterium
AAAATGGAACATTTTCAGCCAACTAAAATACCGCTCCGGCCGTATCAAGATGTACGTGGCGGTCTCCGATGATATCCGCCGGGTTCTCGTGGCCGGCGGCGTGGGGCCGGAAAAGGTCCAGGTCATCTATTCCGGCGTCGACGTTAAAAAATTCGCCCCCCGACCTCCGGACGAATCGGTTCGTCGTTCCCTGGGTCTTCCCCCGGGGGTGCCGGTGGTGGGAAATTTGACCCACTATTCCTGGTGGAAGGGACAATCTTTTTTTCTGGAAGCCGCCCGGAAAGTGTTGGACGCGGGGGTGCGGGCGCATTTCCTCCTGGTGGGCAAAGACACCGACGGCGGCGACGCCTTGAACCGTGTCCACGCCCTGGGCATCGACGACCAGGTGACCCTGGCGGGATTCCGCACGGACATGCCCGAAATCCTTTCCACGTTGTCGGCGAGCGTGGTGTCGTCCCTGGCGGGGGAGGGGTTCTCCGGCGTGCTTCGGGAATCCATGTGCCTGGGAATCCCCGTCGTGGCCACGGCCGTGGGGGGGAACGGGGAATTGGTGAAAAACGAAAAGACGGGACTGATCGTCCCGCCCGCGGACGCCGACGCCCTGGCCGCCGCCATCGGGCGCCTGCTCACCGAACCGGAATTGGCTCAACGCATGGCCCGGGAGGCCCGGACAAACGTGGTCGAAAATTACTCGATCGATAACATGGTCGCTAAAACGATCAAACTCTACGAACGCTTGGTTTTCGCGTGAAGCCCCTTTGGGCCGCGGTGTTGATGCTTCTCGCCGGGGCCGCCCGGGCGGGGGAATGGTCCGTTCAATACCTTCCCCAAGTTCGGACCGAATACGAAGGCACGGGGTTTCGCCAGGTGCCCAATGGGTGGGAACTTAAAGTCAAACCGTGGACCCCGGCCGGCGGTCTGCGCTGGCGGCAATCCCTGGCCCCGAAACTTTCTCTCCAAGCCCAATACTGGGTGAACCGCTCGGCCTATTTTAAAGAAGACGGCAACACCCAGGTCGGCCCTCTCCGTCAAACCGGATTGACCCGCCAATCCCTTCAAGCCCTGTGGGTGGACCTTCGGCGCCCCCTGTCGGGCTCCTCCGTGGAAGCGGTGGGCGGCCTTCACGGGATCTACCAAAGCTTTCGACGGAAAGACATCGTGTTCAACGGCACGGCCGACCCGTCGTCCACGCTGGACAGTCAAACGGGTCTCGGCGCGCAATTGGGTTTTCATTTCGGCCGCCTTTTGCCGCCGATGGAGCGTCGCGGATTTTTTTGGGACGGCGAGCTCCTCCTGGGCCGATTGCTTTGGACGCGGAACAACCGGCGCACCGAAGGCGGCGGCATTCATTCGGGCGGCTACACCTACTCTTTTCGCCTCGAGGCCGGCCGCGCGATGGGGCCGCTCCGCCTCAGCCTGGGCTACACCCGGCAGATGTATGAAATTCTGGTTCCCGGCGGCCGGGCCCTGCCGTCGGGCGCGGCGGGATCCCTTCCCATCAACAAAACCGATTTCTTCGGACCGTTCCTGTCCTTGGGGTGGGCGTACCAATGAACCTTCGCTCCCTGGCCCTCGGGTGCCTGGCCGCGGCTTCCCTCTCCGTCGCCCGTTCGGCGGAAACCGGTGGCACCTGGTCGTTGACTCTCGTGCCCGGCGCGACGCTCCGTTACCGGGGCGAAGGGAAAATTTTGCCCCAGGGGTATCTCAATCGGACGGAAAACCAAAACGCCCCGCTGTATCGTTTGGAGTGGCGGCAACCCGCCGACCCCTCGGGGTATTGGGGATTTGCCCTTTGGCACACCGGGGTTTTTGGTGGCGGCGCCTATCGTCCCGAATCCGTCCCGGACGGGGCGGGGGGGGATTATCAAACCGATCTTTTGAACGTCGGTTTTACGAATTTGTTCGTCACCTACCATCGCCCCGTGGAGGGCTGGCCGGTGGAGGCCGAAGCGGGTTTTTCCATCGCCCGGGAAATTTTTAAACGGAAGGCCTTTGTGGTGCAGGGAATCCCCGCTCCCAATGGATTGGACGACGTCAACGAGATTTCAGCGGAGGGGTTGGGGGTGGGGCTTTCGGGA
>DAOQNO010000355.1:0-2077 GCA_035332125.1 Elusimicrobiota bacterium
GCCGCTACTTCGAAATGGCCCGGGACTGGTTTACCGTTGGCAATTTCCGCATGGAATTGGGCGTGATGATCGATGGCATGGCGGCCATGATGCTCGTGGTCGTGACGTTGGTGTCCTTTCTGGTCCAGGTTTATTCCTTGGGTTATCAACACGGCAAACCGCGCTTCGGCCGCTATTACGCTTACCTTTCCTTCTTCACGGCCGCCATGCTCATCCTGGTGGTGTCGAACAACCTCCTCCAATTTTTCATCGGCTGGGAACTCATGGGCGTGTCTTCCTACCTGTTGATCGGGTTTGAATTCGAACGCCCCGCCGCCGCCTACGCCAGCCGGAAGGCCTTTATTACGACCCGGGTGGGGGATTTGGGCTTCTACGCCGGATTGCTCCTTCTCTTCACCGCCTTGGGCACCGCCAATTTCGGCATCATCAGCGCCGAGCACGTTCGAGCCATCGGCCCCGGGCTGGCCACGGCCATCGCCCTGCTTCTTTTCTGCGGCGCGGCGGGGAAATCGGCCCAATTGCCTTTGCACGTCTGGCTTCCCGACGCCATGGAGGGCCCCACCCCCGTTTCGGCGCTGATTCACGCCGCCACGATGGTGGCCGCCGGGGTGTTCCTGTTGGGCCGTTTCAGTTACATATTTGAGTTGTCGCCCATCGCCCAATCGGTGGTGGCCTGGACCGGGGGCCTCACCGCCCTGGGGGCCGCCTTGAGCGCCATCACCGCCACCGATATTAAAAAAGTGCTCGCCTATTCGACCATCAGCCAGCTGGGATACATGGTCCTGGCCATGGGCGTGGGCGACCACCAGGCCGGCATGTTCCATTTGACGACCCACGCCTTTTTCAAAGCCCTGCTCTTTTTGGGCGCCGGCAGCGTGATCCACTCGGTGCACACCAACGAGATGCCCCTGATGGGCGGCCTTGGAAAAAAGATGCCGGTGACCTTCATCACCATGTCCTGCGCTTGGCTCGCCATTATCGGGTTCCCTTATATTTCCTCCGGGTTTTATTCGAAGGAGGCCATCCTGGCGGCCGTATACGAGAAACATCAATACGTCCTTTTCGCCATCGCCGGCTTCACCGCTTTCCTGACCACTTTTTACATGACGCGGTTGATGATTCTGACTTTCATCGGCACGCCCCGGGACGCCCACCGCTTCCAACACGCCCACGAAAGCGGCCCGACCATGACGCTGCCCCTGTCCCTGTTGGCGGTGCTGTCCATCGTCTCGGGCTTCCTGCTCCACTACATTTGGCCCTTCGCCAAGCTCGTTCCCAAGGCGGCCGAGGTCGTGGCCGAAGCGTCGACCGACGCGGCGAGCGAACCCGGCCACCTGGTGGTTCTGGGAGTCTCCCTGGCCGCCCTCGCCCTGGGATTGGTCGGCGCCTACGCGGTATACGTTCTGGGCAGCCCCAACCCGAAACGATTGGCCGAGCGCTTTCCGCGGATTTACACGGCGCTGGGAACCCGCTACTTCGACGCGTTTTATTTGAAACTGGTGGACGTCCTGTGCTTTAAACCGGCCGCCTTTCTCGCGGCCTTCGATTACGAAGTCGTGGACCAGTTTTTCGTGGACGGCGTTGGGACCATCGGCCGGTTTTTCTCCCGCGTAAAAAGCTGGATCGACGACCACATCGTCGACGGGGTTCTGGTGAACGGATTCGGGTGGGTCGCACTGAAAGTCGGGGCGGGCCTGCGCTCGGTGCAGACCGGCGTCGTTCAAAACTATTTGCTGGCCGCGGCCCTGGGGGTCTTTGCCTTGATCCTGTGGGCCGTCGGCGCCTTCGGTTGATTTCTTAGAACTCTAGAGGAGCCTTGTCCATGTCTTTGACGCTAATCACTTTTCTGCCCTTGATCGGGTCCGCGGTCATTCTTCTCCTGCCGAAGGAGAAAAAGGGGCTCATTCGCGCCTTCGCCACCGCTTTCGCGGGCGCGGCCTTCCTGGTGTCCATCCACGCCTACCTGAATTACAACGGCGGAAACGCGGAAATGCAATTGGTGGAACGGCACGCCTGGATTCCGGTTTTTGACATCCACTATTACTTGGGCGTGGACGGCCTGTCGATGCCCCTGGTG
>DAOQNO010000356.1:0-2057 GCA_035332125.1 Elusimicrobiota bacterium
GCGGGGGCGAGGAGGCCCCGAACCGTCCCGCCCGCTCCACCGTCCGCCACAGGGCCCGGGCCCGGGCGTACCGGCCCAGGACCCGCAGGCAGGCGCTCACCCCGAGAAGGGTGCGCAGGCGTTCGGTCGGGACATTTAAGCGGCGATAAAGGGCGTGGGACCGGCCGTAGAGGGCGAGGGCCCGATGAAAAAGGCCCAGGGCGCGGAGGGTTTCGGCCTCCTGATGGAGGATGTCCGCGCGAAGATAGGGATCGGTGGTTTTTTCGCGGGCGCGGGCGAAGAGCGGCCGGGCGCGATCGTAGCGCCCCCGGGCGTAGAACCCCTCGGCCTTCTGTAGAAGGGAGAGAGCGTCCGCCATGGCGGGAAGGAGGGAGCGGTCCAGGACCGCGGGGATTACCGCTTGGAGTGCTGGTAGCGGCGCCGGGCTTTGGGCTGGCCGGCTTTTTTCCGCTCGACGGCGCGGGGATCGCGGGTGAGGAACCCCTTGGCCCGAAGCGGCGTGCGGAGTTTCGGATCCACGGTCACGAGCGCCCGGGACAAGCCCAGGCGGATCGCGTCGGCTTGGCCGGTGATGCCTCCGCCGGTGGTCGAAACGATGATGTCGAAGGTGGAAAGGGCGTTGGAGACCCGGAAGGGAGCCAAGGCCGAGGCCTTTTGACGCTCGTTGCCGCCGAAAAAAGTTTCAACGCTTTTGCCGTTGACCGTCACGCGGCCTTCGCCGGGAATGAGGCGAACGCGGGCGATGGCCGTTTTTTCGGCGGCCCGTGGCCCACAGCGGATTTTGGCGCGTGATTTCGATGGTTTCGGACGTCATGATCGGCCTTTCGGAAAGGGTTACTTGCTCGCCAGGGCGAAGGGACCGCCGGAGCGAATTTTGGGTTTTTTGGTGTCCACGACGATGGCGCCGGGGTAAATCTTGGAGCCCTCGGCCGCCCGGAACACCTTGAGGCGGCGCATGAAACGGTCGCGCAGGCGATTCTTGGGAAGCATTCCGTAAACGGCCAATTCCACCGCCCGCTCGGGTTTTTCCTGCAACAGCTTTCCGTAATGGGTGAAGGTTTGCCCGCCCCGGAAACCGGAGGCGCGGAAATCCATTTTCTGGGTTTTCTTGTTGCCGGTGAGGGCGACTTTTCCGGCGTTGATGACCACGACGCCGTCGCCCAGGTCCTGGTGCGTGTTGAACGTCGCTTTGCCTTTTCCGCGCAGGAGACCCGCGCTCAAAGTGGCCAGGCGGCCCAGGGCCACGCTGTCGGCGTCGACCACGAACCAGCGGCGTTCGACGGTGTTCGGTTTGGGGTGATGGGTTTGTGTCGTCGGCATAGGGGCAGGATTTTAGAACATTAATTTGATTTGGTCAAGAGCCCGAGCGTTTTTTCCCGGCGCGGGCTCTTCGGGCGGCGGGGAACCCCTCGGGTTCCGTCGGGGTCGTGCCGTCGGCGGGCAGGTCGCCGGCCTTGAACAACGGGACCGGCGCCACGCCGCCCAGGTCCTTGACCATGGCGATTTCAACGCAGGCGTCGGGGAAATAGGGGCACCGCACGCATTCCGTCCAGACCTTGTGGGGCAGGTCGTTTTTGCCCACCCGGGAAAATCCGATCTTGTCGAAAAACCCGTCCTTCATGGTGAGGGCGAACACCCGGGTGATGCCCAGGGTTTTCGCGTCCTTCAGGCAGGCGTCCAAAAGCTTCCGGCCGATGCCGCGCCCCTGAAAATCGGGGTCCACGGCCAGGGCTTTCACCTCGGCCAAATTGTCCCATTGAACGGCCAGGGAGCAACACCCCACGACCCGGCCCTTGTCGTCGGCCACGTGAAACTGCTGAAGGTTTTCGTAGAGCTCGGAGATGGCCCGGGGCAAAAGCTCCTTTTTCTCGGCAAACACCGAGAGGAGCTTGTGCATGGCCCGCACGTCGCCGATTTTGGCCCGTCGAATGGTGATCACGGAAGCCATTTTACCATTTTGGCGGCGTCTTCCCGTGGCCTAGGGGCGGCGGGCCGAGGCGGGCTCCGCCGGGCGGCGAAGTTTGAGCGATCCGAGGATCTCCTCGGCCCGGGCCCGG
>DAOQNO010000357.1:0-2054 GCA_035332125.1 Elusimicrobiota bacterium
CCCGCCCCGCTTGACGCCATTTTCCCGTACGATTTGGACAAGGTCCTGGGGCGAAAGCCCCGCCGGGCGATCGAGGCGGGCGACTACTTCCGGTGGAACGATTTGGATTGATGCCTGGCCCCTCCAGCGATTGCTTTATGTCGGGCCGGGCGACACGCCTCACGACCGGCGGTTTCTGGCGCGGTTTGCCGAAGCCGGCCTGACGGTGCACGCCCTCGCGCTTCGGTCGCGGGGCGGGGCGTCGCTTCCGCCCGCGGGGGTTCGGCCCGTCGCCTGGCCCTTGGACCGCGGGGGCCCGGGCGGCGAAATCTCCCCGGGGCCGGCGGCCGTCGGGGCCTTCAAGACCGTGGTGTCCGAGGTTCGGCCCGATCTCGTTTACGCGGGCCCCATCCCCACGGCCGGGTTCCTGGCGGCGGAAAGCGGTTTTCGGCCGTTGGCGTTGATGTCGTGGGGGTCGGACGTCCTGTGGGACGTGGACCACGACCCCCGGGCCCGCGAACGGGCGGTGCGAGCCTTGAGCCGGGCGGACCTCGTGCAGGTGGATTGCGACGCGGTCGAGTCGAAGATCCGGACCCTGGCGCCGGATTCCGCGGCCCGATTCGTCCAATTTCCCTGGGGGGTGGAACTTGACCGCTTTGTGCCCCGACCGACGGAAGGCCCCTCCCGGAAAGAATTCGTTTTGATTTCGACCCGGGCCTGGGACGATATTTACGGCATCGACACGCTGTTGGAGGGGTTTCGCCGGGCTTCCGTCGACCTCCCGAACCTCCGCCTGATCCTGTTGGGCGGCGGACCCCGGGCCGACGCCGTTGAAGCCTTCATCGAAAAATCAAAATTGACCTCCGTGGTGAAACGTCCCGGGCGCGTCAAGGAGTACGATTTGGTCGGGTTTTTCCAATCGGCGGACGCGTATCTCAGCGCCTCGCGGAGCGACGGGAGCTCCATATCCCTCCTGCAGGCCATGGCTTGCGGGCTTCCGGCGATCGTCTCGGACATTCCCGCCAACCGCGAGTGGGTCGAGCCGGGGAAAAACGGCTGGCGGTTCCCCGTGGACGACCCCGCGGCGCTGGCGCGCAGCGTGGTTTCCGCGTGGAAAGCGGGCGCCCGGACTCGCCGCGCGTTCGGAACCGTTTCCCGGACCCGGGCGGTTGCGAAGGCCGACTGGAAGGCGAATTTTGAACGTCTCCTGGGAGCCTTTCACCGTTTGGAGACCCATTGACCGCCCCCCGTGCCCCGCGCGTCGCGTTGATTGTCGACAACCCCCTTCGCGATTTGGACGGGATGGTCCTGCTGGCGTGGCATTTGGCCCGGTGTGGCGTTGATGCGGTTTTGGTGCCAATGTATGTCCAGGGTTTTGACGTGATTTCCCTTCGCCCCAATCTTGTTTTGGCCAATTACATTCGACGGAACAACGTGGATCTCCTTCGAATGTATCGGCAGCGAGGGATCCGTGTCGGTGTCCTTGACACGGAAGGGAACGCCAAATCGGCGGAAGAATTTGCCGGGATCGTTTCGCGCATGCCGTTGTCCCCTCTACTGGATTTATACTGTTTTTGGGGGGAAGGACAGTTACGGGCAATGAAAAAAACCAGTGTTCAACTTCCTCCATTAACTCGGGTCACGGGTTGCCCCCGATTTGATTATTGCAGCCCACCCTGGATTGACGCCCTGTCTCCCGTTGATGGGCCAAAAGAATATATTCTGATCAACACGAATTTTCCATCTGCAAATCCGCGTTTTTCAGCTGGTTCCGAAAATGAAATAAGGACCATGCGTCGAGTGGGATACGATGCTGACCACGCCGCGAGGTTCGTCGCGGACTCGCGCCGGTCTTTGGATCGGGTCATGGAAACGGTCCGTCGACTCGCCGTCCGTTGGCCCGCGGAGAACTTTATTCTCCGTCCACACCCCTTTGAAAATATGGCAACCTACGAGGCCTTGAAAGGTCCGAACGTAATGCTTCGGCGGGAGGGCACATCGTTGCAGTGGATTCGGTCCGCCAAAATGCTGATTCACCAGAATTGCTCCACCGCGATCGAGGCGGTGATGATGGG
>DAOQNO010000358.1:0-2049 GCA_035332125.1 Elusimicrobiota bacterium
GGGGGATCCCGCCAACGCCGCGCCCGTGGCCCGGGGCCTGGCGACAAGAATGGCCGCCCTGGACCCGACCCACGCCGACGTCTATAAAAAGAACGCCGAGGACTTTGTCGGTCGGCTGAACGCCAAGATCGCCGACTGGGACAAACGCCTGGCGCCGTTCAAAGGCGCGCCCTTCGTGAGTTACCACCGCAATCTGGTTTACTTCGCCGCCCACTTCGGCCTGGTGTCGGTGGGAGAGATCGAACCGAAGCCCGGCATTCCGCCGAGCCCCTCCCACACCTCGGACTTGATCGCGCTCATGAAGGCCCAAAAGGTGTCCCTGATCCTGACGATGCCCCAGTATGAAATTCGCACCGCGGAGGCCCTGGCTCGGGCCACGGGGGCCCGGGTGGTCACCATCGCCCTGGTGCCCGAAGCGGTCCCCGAGGCCGTGGATTATTTGTCGGCCATGGAGAGCAACGTGCGGGGAATTCTGGCCGCCGGGCGGTCGCCCTCGTGAACGCGGCGAAAGGAACGGAACCCCTGATCCGCTTTCAAAAGGCGGACCTGGGCTACCGGGGGGCGAGCGTTCTTCGGGACGTGACCCTGGACATCGGCGAAGGCGAAGCCGTGGGGCTCGTGGGACCCAACGGCGCGGGGAAGACCACCTTTCTTCGAACAGCCCTGGGCCTCTTGACCCCGCGATCGGGCGAGGTGACCCGTCGGTCGGGGCCGCGATTCGCCTACGTGCCCCAGGCCGACGGCATGGACGTTCGTTGGCCCTTGACCATTCGTCAAACAGTGGCCTTGGCCCAAAAGGCCCGGCGATGGGGCGGGGGCCGGAGCGCGACCGAGCGACGCGCCGTCGAGGAGGCCCTGGAGCGCACGGGGGTCCTTCCCATCGCCGACCGTTTGCTGGGCGAAGTGTCCGGCGGACAGCGCCAACGGGCCGTGTTGGCCCAGGCGCTCTGCCAGTCCCCGGACGTGTTGGTGTTGGACGAACCCACCAAGGGGTTGGACGTCATGGCCGAGCGGGACCTGCTGGATTTGATCGCGGGTCTTCGCTCCCAACGGCTGACGATCCTGCTGGTGAGCCACTCCCTGCAGATTCCGCTCAATTTTACAGACCGCATCCTGCTCTTCGCCGAGGGCCGAGTGGTGGACACCACCCCCGGAGAGTTGACCACCACCAACCGGTTGGAGGAGATTTACGGCGCGCCCTTCGCCCACCTGGAACAGGAGGGCATGAAATGGGCCATGCCCCGACGGAGACCCCAATGAACGTTTTTGCGATGGACTTCATGCGCACGGCCCTGGCCGCCGCGCTCCTGATCGGGTTGTCGCTTTCGATTCTCGGGGTGTTCCTGACCCTGCGACGGATGGCCTTTTCGGGGCTCGCGGTGTCCCAGTGGGCGGGTCTGGGCACGGTGATCGGCGTGGCCCTGGGCTGGCACTGGGGCGCGGACGCCCTGGCTTTGGGTTTTGTGGCCCTGGGGATGTATCTTTTGACCCGCCTCTCCAACGGACGGCGAACGCGGCCCGATTCTTGGGTGGCTTCGTTGTACGTCCTGGGCGCGGCGGGGGCCGTGTTGGTGCTCGCCAAGGCGCCCCGGGGGGAATCGGAGACCTTGAGCCTCTTCTTCGGCAACGTGCTGGCCCTGACGGGCGTCGAGGTGAAGGAAGCTCTCGGGCTATTCCTGGTGACCGCGGCGACTCTGGGGCTCGGGTTTTATCGTTGGGTCTGGGTGAGTTTCGATCCCGTCTCCGCCGAAGTGGCGGGGGTGCGGGTGGCCCGGTGGACGTTTGCCTTCAATCTGTTGTTCGCCATTGCGATGACGCTCGCGATCCACATCGTGGGCGTCCTGTTGGCCTTCGCCTTTCTGCTGTTGCCCGCCACGGCGGGGCTCACCTCGGGGGCGCGTCTAAAAACGGTCTTCGTGGGCGCCGCCGGAACGGCGATTGTCGCCACGTTGCTGGGGTTCGTTTTTTCGGTTCGGTGGGATTTGCCGACGGGGCCCTTGGTGGCCGCGCTTTTGGCCAGCCGTATCATCTTGCTGTTGGTCGTGAGGA
>DAOQNO010000359.1:0-2047 GCA_035332125.1 Elusimicrobiota bacterium
CGATAATAGGCCGCCTCCTCCACCGGGTCCACGTCCTCCCGCTTCAGATTTTCGTGAATCTTGATTATTTCCATCCGTCGGGCGTCCGCGTCCTCCACCACGCACGGCACCGTCAGAAGGCCCAGGCGGCGCGCGCACTCAAGACGCCGCGCGCCAGCGACCACTTCATAGCCGTCGCCCCGCCGCTTCACCGTCAGCGCTTGACGAATTCCGATTTCCTTAATGCTCTGCATAAGCTCCTCGATGCCTTCGTGCGTCATCGTTTCCCGCATTTCCACCGTCGGCGCGGCCACTTGCGCCGTCGGGATGTTCTCTACTCTCATTTGTCCATCCATGCCGCCCCCTTCACCTTGTCAATGTCAGTTTCCACCACGATCTTACTGCCCTCAACGGTCAGAATCACCAACGACCCACGGAACACCCGAAGCTTCGCCATCAGCCACTTTGGCACGCTGATGTAGTAGGTGCCGCTTATCCTCACAACCTGCCGCACATGCCGCATTTTTCCCCCTTCCGGGGGGCCGGGCCGCCCTTAAACACCCACCCCCAGGGCGGACCCCCCCGTAAATTTTAGGCAAAATGTAATCCACAGCTATCCACAGATTATCCACAAGCAACGGAGTTGTAAAACGTAGCCGAAAGACGTTGAAAACCAAACAAACCCGCGAGGTCATGACAGAGTTATCCACAGAAAAACGGGCCACCTGCTTCTGTACAACCCCCAAGCAAACCCCACACCCCGGGGTTTGCTTGGGGGGTTCTCCCCCCAGTTGCTGGGTTTGTAGTGGGGATATCAGATCAACCCCCCCTTCCCCCCCCAAACCAACGGCAACGGCAAAGGCGCATGGAATGGGCAAAAAGGGCCGGGAGCAATTTTTTCGCATTTGTTCTACACTCTCGTCGGTGGATTTTGTTTTCATCGACGAAAGGCCGCCGCCGGGCCCTCGACGATTCCCAAAAAGTTTAATTTTTTCCCAAGCCCTTGACAACGAACCTTCGGCCTTGTAGATTTTCGCCAGGCGCGCAGACCAGCGCGCGCGCGGTGGCTCCGGCCGCCGTTCCCAAATTTCACACGCTCCGCCGGGATTCTCCGACGGAAAAAACGCGAGGCGCACGCCATGTCAAAGATTCGCTCGATCTCCGAAATCCAGGGGAAATGGGCCACCGTAACCCCCCAGCGGACCCAGCAATACCAGGAGGGCGTCCAGTCCCCGCTCAATTCGTGGAGCGCGGGCGCCAAAGCCGCCGAGCCCAATTTCGAACAGGGCGTCCAGAAGGCCATCGCCGCCAAGTCCTACGGCAAGGGCGTCTCCGCCGCCGGGGACGAACGGTGGCAAGCCAAGACGACCCAGGTGGGCGTCCAGCGTTGGGCGCCCGGCGTCGCCGCCGGAGCGTCCGACTACGGCGAGGGCTTCGCGCCCTACCGCGACGTCATCAACAACACCAGTTTGCCGCCCCGTTTCCCTCGGGGCGACGAGCGCAACTACTTGCGCGTCCAGGCCATCGGCAAGGCCCTGGCCGACAAGAAGCGCAAAGCGTAAGGGGGGACCGCCACCATGCTCACGACCGTCGCTTGGTCCCAATCCGTTGACCCCGCCGGGGCCTTCGTCCAACTGAACGCCGTCGCGGACCAGCACGTCCGCGTCAGCGGCGCGGACATCCAGTGCCCGGCCTTGGCCAACTGCGTCGCCCTCGCGGGCGGCGCCGAAAACACCGTCGCGCCGATCGTGCGCTTTTCCTCGCCGTCGCAACGCCGCCGGACGACCACCTACGTCGCGCCCCTCAACACCGGAGCCGCCGCCGCCGTCGAGCCCGCGACGCCCCCGGCCGTTCTGGACTTGCGCGCGACCCCCATTCCCCTCGTCATCGGTGAGCAGCTGAACGCCGAGCTCAACAGCAATCCGGCCGCCGCTCAAATCCAGTGGATGGTGGCCTGGCTCTCCGACGCGGCCATCACGCCGGTCACCGGCCCCATGTTCACGGTCCGCGCGACGGCGACCACCACGCTCGTCGCCCAGGCGTGGAGCAACTGCCCCATCACCTTGAC
>DAOQNO010000360.1:0-2046 GCA_035332125.1 Elusimicrobiota bacterium
CGGCCGCGGCGCTCTCCGCCGCCGCGGTGGAACAGCCGACGCAAATCCGCGGCGCTCGGGCCCTGGGCATGGGCGACGCCTTCACGGCGGTGGCCGACGACCAAAACGTCTTTTTCTACAACCCGGCCGGTTCCGTCCAACGGACGGGGTCCCTGGCGACGCTTCTGGACATTCCCGTCACCTTGAGCGAGGATTTCGTTCGCTTCGGAAAATTCGTGAGCGACAACGAAACGGACCTGAAGAATTTTACGAGCCTGCCTCCCGCCCGCCAGGCGGAATTGGCCAATAAAATCAACACGACCCTCGTAAAGCTGCGGCCGACCTTCGGATTGGGCCTTCCCAACACGAGTTACCTGTCGGGTCCCACCGCCAACCACTGGCATTGGGGCTGGGGTCTGTTCGCCCAGGCCAGCGGGCGCCTGGGGTTCAATCCCTCGGTCCTGGTGCCCTCCCTCTATTACGACATCAACGCGGACATCGTCCCCATGCTCAACATCGCCAAGGGCTGGGACGGGGCGCTGTTCCTTCCCGGCCGCCTGGGCCTGGGCGTCAACGTGAAATACCTGCGCCGCGGCTCGGCTTCGGACCCCAACGTGTCGGTTCTTCAGTTGGACAATTACAACTCCCCGCCCCTTCAAATGGGAAGCGGGTTGGGCCTGGACGCGGGCCTGCTCTACCGTCCCACGGACCGCTGGAACGTCGGCGTGACCTTGATGGACGCGGGCGGCACCCAGTTGGATTTTGACTCCCTGGACGCCAAGGACGGCTTTGCCGCGAAGCCGGCCCGGGTGTCCGGCATCCGCCAACGCGTGAACGTGGGCTTGGCCTGGACCCCCGCGCGCCTCGGCATCGGCCCCATCGGTATTCCGACGGGCGACCGTTTGCTCCTGGCCGTGGATTTCCGGGACATCGCCAACGCCGACAGCAAAACCTTCTTCGACGGCGGCGTGATCGCCGACAGCGCCGGGAAGCACATTCACCTCGGCGCCGAATACCGCTGGTGGTTCCTCCGCCTCCGGGGCGGCGCCAACCAGGGCTATTCGACCGTCGGCGGCGGTCTGGACCTGCCGCTCCTGAAGCTCGACTACGCCTATTACTCCGACGAAGTCGGCGCCTTCGCGGGCAATTTGAAACACTCGGCCCACACCGTGTCGCTGGCCCTTCGGTTCGGCACCGGCTCCACCGAAGGCCGGGAGCGGCTGAAGCACAAGCCGGCGGAAAAGGCGTCGGACCAAACGACCCCGGCCCCCGCCGCCGACGAGCAGGCCAAGCCTGAATAAGATCTCGGATCACCGCTTAGCGCGAAAAGAATCCTCGGCCTCCGGGCTGAGGATTCTTTTTTTGTGCGCTTTGGCGGGCCTCGCGGTGAGCGCCGGCGCCGTGCCGCCCCTCCCGGGCGGCCATCGACCCGGGGACCGGTCGACCTGCCGGGTGAACGGCGAAGCCCTTGGGCGTCGGGTGGCCTCCCTGCGGGCCCAGGCCCGGGGCGCCGCTCCTCTGGCGCCGCCCAGCCCCTTGACCCCGACGGTCTACGTGCTCCGGGTGGATTTTTCCGGAACGGCGATGTCGGCGTCCCTGGCCACGACGCGGAACTTCTTTCAGCAGGTTCAGGATTACTACGTCGAGAACTCCTACGGGGTGTTCGTCCCCACCTTCACGGTGAGCCCCGTGGTTTACACCCTGGGGCACACCCTGGCTTACTACGGGGCCAACAGCGGCGCCCTGTGTTCCGGGATCAACGACGTGACCTGCGGGGTGGGGGAATTGTTCGCCGACGCCACCACGGCCGCCGCCGCCGTGGACTTCAGTCCCTACGACCACCTCATGATTTACCACGCCGGGGACGGTGAAGAGTCCACGGCATCGCCACCGGTCATTACGGCAAACTTATGGTCACTTTTCATTCCCGACACCAATAATCTGAGCGGAAAGCAATTTAGTGGATTTACCTTAGTGCCAGAATCGGAAAGAGCGGCCGATGCCTTGGGCGTGATTTGCCACGAATACGGCCACCAGCTTGGATTGCCGGACTTGTATGACACTTAC
>DAOQNO010000361.1:0-2038 GCA_035332125.1 Elusimicrobiota bacterium
CAGCACGCCCAGGGCCCGGGCCCGATCCCGGCTCCAGAGCACCCGCTCCCACTCCATGAAATGAAATCCCGCCCGGCCGCCCGTTGAGACGGCGGCCACGTCCTCCGCCATCAGGTCGGCCCGGTCCTTGGCGAACAACGCCAATTTGCCGACTTCCTGGGCCAAATCCGGCAGGGAGGGGCCCACGGTTTCCAGCAGGGCCCGGGCCGCGGGCAATCCCATCTTTTTTCCCTGGGCGGCGGCGCGCTCCACGATCCACCCGGGCAGCTGGTTTTCAAAGGGCGGCCAAAAGACCGCCACGGCCCCGGCGCTTCGAACGGCTTGGACCAGCACCGAGCGGTTGTCGGCTTTGTCGTCCCAGAGGAGGACCAGGCAATTGGACTCGGGGAGACCGGCCAATCCGTCGGCCAGGCGGTTGGTCTCGGCGGTGGAAAGTTCCTGGGCGCGCCGAACGACGATCAGTCGGCGGCCGCCGAAAAAAGGCAGGGTCCCGGCCGCGGCCAGAACGGCCCCGGCCGAGGCGTCGGCGCCGTCGAACCCGTCGGTGTTCATTCCGGCGGGGTCGTCGCCGATGAACTTGGCCTTCAACCGTTGAAAGGTTTCTTCCTTGGTGAGCGCGTCGGGGCCCGCCAACAAATAGACGCGGTGGAAGGTCCCCTTGGACCATCCCGCAACAAGGGGCTGCGGGTCGTCGGCGGCGGGCATGGGTCTAGTACGGCGCGGGCGGGGCCACCCGGGGCCGGGCGGGCGTCGTCGCGTCTTTGGGGGGCAGCGTATCCGTCGGAACCTTCCGGGCGCTGGCGCCGGTGACGGAACCGAACCCTTCGATGGTCCGTTTCACGATGTCCCGGGCGAACAAATCCCACAGGGCGTCCCGGGCTTCCTCCTCGGTGCGGCCGCCGGGGGCCGTTTCCACGAAATAGCGGTATTCCTGCTCCACGCGGGGCTCTTCCCAGAGCGTGACGGCGTTTTTGCGGTCGATGAACCGGACGTTCATGATGACCCACAGCCGGTATTCCTCCGGCTGGTTGTTGGCGTCGTAGGTGGCCACCTGGCGGATGTAGTTGACAATCTCCCCTTCCACCACGCCGTCGGCCTGGGACTCCTGGTTCACAAAGGGCAGGCGCCCGTCCCGAATGAACTCCTCCTCCACCCGAAGGCGCAGCTTGTCCTCCAGGCCGAAAAACTGGGTCCGGTTTTGGAAGGGCCGCACGCCGATTTTTTGAATGCTGGGCGGCAGCGTGACCGCCAGGGGCGCGTTGTATCCCGTCACTTCCGAACAGCCGGCCAAGAGCCCGGCCAAAAGAATTCCCCCCAACCCCATTTCCCAACGACGTCGGATCATTCGGACCTCCCGTTCGCGGGCCGGGTGACGAAACTCACCATGCGCCCGGGGACATGAATTTCTTTGAGTATCTGCTGGCCGCGCAGGGCCTCTTGAATCCGCGGAAGGGCCCGGGCCGTTTCCAACACGAGGGCCGGCGCCGCCGTCGGGGCCACCCGCACCCGGTCCCGCACCTTGCCGTTGATCTGGACGGGAATCTCCACGCTGTCGTCCACCAAAAGCGCCGGATCGGCCGTCGGCCATTTTTCCCGGAACACCAAGTCCCGGTGGCCGAGCCGCTCCCACATTTCCTCCGCCAGGTGCGGGGCGAAGGGCGACAGCAACAACACCACGGCTTCCACGTCGGCCCGGTCGGCCCCCGTCGCCAAAACATTGGTGTATTCCATGAGGGAAGCGATGGCCGTGTTGAACTTGAAGCCGTCGACGCGCTCCGTCACGGCCTGGACGGTCTTGTGGCGCAGGCGCGCGTGGGGGTCGCCCGCGGCGGCGGGCGCGTCCAAGAGGCGCCACACCCGCTGCAAAAACCGGGTCACGCCCTCCACCCCGCGCATGTCCCAGGGTTTGGGCATTTCAAAATCCCCCATGAACATCTCGTAAAGCCGCATGGCGTCCGCCCCGTATTTGCCGATGATGTCGTCGGGGCTCACCACGTTTTTCTTCGACTTGGACATTTTCTCGACTTGCTCCGCCAGG
>DAOQNO010000362.1:0-2027 GCA_035332125.1 Elusimicrobiota bacterium
GGCCGCCACGTGATTGAAAGCGCCCTTGTTGTTCAGCCCCGCATCCGGCAATTTGATGGGACCCGTGCCCAAGCCGGCCTTGGGAATAGCCGGCGGTACGACGTGGGGTTTGACCACGTGAAGAAGGTCGCCCTTCAGTCTGGCCTCCTGGATGCGTTTAATCAAATCCTTGTACTGGGGCATGTCGATGGGGCTTTTGATGACGGGGCCCGTGGTCGGCCGGACGGAAATGGGGTTCGAGAAAACCTGGGTATTTAAATTTTCAAGCAATTCCACCTTGACCACCCGGGGTTCCGCCCGGTGCGAGTGGGGGGCCGCTTTGAATTGAATCAGGAGCAGGGGCGCGTGGAGGAGAAGGGCGACCCCGAAAAGGGCCGCGTCCAGCCCCAGGGGCTGACGATCGTAAAGCATCTCCCAATGGCGCATTAAAAGGCCTCCGGGGACACGGTCCCCGATTTGAAGGACACCGGCGCGGTCGAAAAGTTCCTCACGACCCCGCCTTGTCCTGAATGAGCTGAGTTCCCACGGCGATGTTCTTCGCGCCGGCGTCCTTGATTTCCTTCAAAATGTCCGTCAGGTCGCCGTAGCTCACGTTTTCGTCGGAACGGACGATGATTAAAACATTTTCCCCTTGAAGACGGAGAAGCGCCCGCACCGAGGCCGTCAAATCCTTGCGCTCGACCAAATCCGTGTTGAGGGCGATTTTGCCGTCGGGGGAGATGGTCACCGACAGGCTGTTTTCCTTTTCCTCGTGGGCGTGGGCCTTGGGCAGATTGACCTCCACCGGAACCTTTTCCAGGAGAGGCGAAATGATCAGCAGGATGACCAGGAGCACCAGGCAAAGGTCGATGACCGGGACAATGTTGATGCCGGCGATGGCGCCGTCCCCGGTGATTCGACGCCGGACGTCTTCGCTCATTTTTTATCCCCCGGGAGGTCCTCGCCCGACTTGACGAGCGAGACGCTTTCCGCCCCGACGCCCTTGGCCAGGTCCAGGACTTCCACCACGCGGCCCACGGGAATGCTTTTGGCCGCCGTCACGAGGACGGGGCGTTTTGTGTTTTCCTTCAATCTGGCGTCCAGGGCCAGCATCAAGGCGTCGAAATTTTCCACTTTGGCGTTGTTCAACGTGTAGCCGTCGCCGGAAATGGCAATCAGGAGCGGCTCGGGCGGCGTTTCCGCGGGAGTCTCCTTGGGGGTTTCCCCCGCGCCTTCGTTTTTGATGTTGGGCACGGCCACGTGAATCATGGACTGGCTGATCATGGGCGAAAGCACCATGAGCACGATGAGAAGAACCAACGTCAAGTCCGCCAACGGGACGACGTTGATTTTCTCCGTTTCTTCCAGTTCCCCTTCTTGGGACGGGTCGTGCATAAATTTTCTTTAGAGATCCTTTCCGGAGGTGACGATGATCGCGATTTCCTGGCCGAAGATGTTCAGGCTGTTCAGGAGATGCCGCATGCGGAAATTGAAGTAGTTGTAGATGAGCGCGGCGGAGACGGCCACCGCGATGCCGGACGCCGTGGCGATCAAGGCTTCGGAAATACCGGCGGCGACCACCGTCGGCCCCCCCTGGCCCGACACGGCCAAATCGCGGAAGGCCGTCATGACGCCCAGCACGGTTCCGAGCAGGCCGAGGAGCGGCGAAATAAAGCTCAGGGTTCCGAAGAGGCCCAGGCGGCGGCCGAGCAGGGATTGGGTCCGTTGAAAGTACAAGGTCAGGACGTGATCCATTTCCTGGCGGTTCTTGTGGTGGGCCGCGGCGGCGCCCAGCACGGCCTCCAGCGCCTCGGCGATGAGGCCTTTGCCCCGATTCGCGGTTTCCTTGGCTTCGCCGAGCCGTCCTTCGATCAAATGGTCCTTGATGCGCCGGAATAGCCGGCTGTCCAACTGGCCCATCCGGGCATAGAAGTAAAGTCGCTCGATGGTGACGGCCACAAGAACAATGGACAGCACCAACAAAACCGGCATGACCAAACTGATCTTCATTATTTCGATGAAACTCATGTGCGGCATGGATGTCCTCC
>DAOQNO010000363.1:0-2024 GCA_035332125.1 Elusimicrobiota bacterium
CGTGGCGGCCGACATGATGGCTCAGGCGGAACACGACCCCGCGGCCCGGGCGGTCGTGATCTCCACCGATTCCCGGGTGCTGGCGGCCGTCAAGGCGGCGGTGGAGCCCCGATTTCGAAAGCAGTGCCGGTTCCTCAAAGCCGCCGACTGGTCCGCTGCGGCGCGCTTGGCGGAAGACGCGGCCCCGGAACATTTGTCCCTGGCGGTGAAAAACCCCGAGGGGCTCCTGAAAAAAATCCGAAACGCGGGCGCGGTGTTCCTGGGTCCCTGGTCGCCGGTGGCGGCGGGGGATTACTGGGCCGGTCCCTCCCACGTGCTGCCCACGGGGCGGTCGGCCCGGTTTTCCTCGGGCCTGTCGGTCCAAACTTTTTTGAAACGCTCCAGCGTCATCGGGGTGTCCCGGGCGGCCATGAAAAAGGCCGCGCCGCGGGTCGCCCTCCTGGCCCAGGCCGAGGGGCTGGTCTACCACGCCGCCTCCCTCAAAGCGAGAGTGAAATGAAAGACCGCGTGTCGGAAAAAAACCGCGTCACCAAGGAAACCCGGGTCCGCCTTCGATTGAATTTGGACGGGTCCGGCCGGTACCACGTGTCCACGACCCTGCCGTTCCTGGACCACATGCTGGAGCTCTTCGCCAAGCACGGCAATTTTGATTTGACCGTCCAGGCCAAGGGCGACACCCACATCGACGACCACCACCTGGTCGAGGACATCGGTTTGACCCTGGGGGACGTTTTGCTCGAGGCCCTGGGGGACAAGCGGGGCATCGTGCGCTACGGCCAGGATTTTCGCCCCGAGCTCAAGGGCAAGGCCCTCACGACCATGGACGAAACCTTGTCTTACGTGGCGCTGGATTTGTCCGGCCGCCCTTATTTTGATTTCAAGGTGAAGTTCCGCCTTCAAAACAAGCCGCCGATCTCCTTCGAGCTTTTCGACGATTTCTTCCAGGCCCTGGCCATGAACGCGAAAATGAACCTGCACATCAAGCTTCTTCAAGGGCGGAACAACCACCACATCGCCGAATCCATTTTCAAGGGGTTCGGCCGGGCCCTCTCCATGGCGGTGCGGGTCGATCCGCGCCGGGGTTCCGCCGTGCCGTCGACCAAAGGCGCTCTGTGAAATTGCTTCGGGGCCTGTTGATCGGGTTGTTGACCGCCGGGGCCCTGGGGGGCCGGGTCCGGGCCGCCGCCACGACCACGGTGGAAGAGGCGTTCCTTCAAGCCTGGGAGGCGACCCAGAAGAGCGACCCCAAAACCGCGGTGTTCGAGAAAAAGGCTCCGGGCCGCTACCATTTCAAGACCACGCGGTTTCCCTTTGACGGGGAGCTCAAGGTGTTGAACGTCACCGTGAACGAGGGGTTTGGGGACGACGCGGATTTGCCGGCGGTGGGGAAATACGGATTCGCCGAGGTGGAATTGGTGGGCTGGTCCAAAGACGACCTGATGCGCTACGCCCAAAGCTACGCCCTGTGGACCCAGACCCACACGCTCTACCACGACGCCAAGGGAAACCGCTGGCTGCCCACGGTGGAATATTTTAAATCGGTCCGGAACGCCGCCGTTCCCGTCCGACGGTCCCTTTGGGCGAGCCTGTCGACTTATTTGAATTATCTCTGGATCCTCCTGCTGGTTTATTTCGTGGGCGTCCTTTTTGTGTCGGGGAAACGCGTCCGCCGGAATTTCAAGCAAATCGAGGAATCGATCCAGCTTTCCCGGCGCAGCGTGGCCCTGCAGGAGGAGTCGGTGCCCAAACAGCGGGCCCTTTTGGAAGAGACGAATCGGCTATTGACGGAGATCCTGGCGAACCTGAAAAAAGGGCCCCCCGTCCCGTGAACCCGCCCCGATTGGCCGTGGTCGATTACGGCATGGGGGACATCCACTCCGTGGCCAAGTCCTTGGAAGCCGACGCACTCCGCGATGACGAATGGGTCTATTCCGGCCAGTCCTTCACCGAGCAGGTTTGGATGGGACCCGACGGCAAGCTCCGCACCGGCGCCGTCGACAAAGAGTATCTCAACAACCTCTGGG
>DAOQNO010000364.1:0-2021 GCA_035332125.1 Elusimicrobiota bacterium
CCTACACCGCCAACGCCGAGGGCGGCTACGAATGGGTCAAGTTCGACCGGGGCTTTCTGTCTTCGGCCGCCTGGTACATTTTCGCCAAAAACCGATTCAATCCCTTCACCCTCCGGGTGGCGGCCCCCGCGGCCGACGCCTACGCCGACCGGGGCCGATAACCCCCAACCCTGACGCCCCTCATTGACAGGGCGCCGCGCGTCCGGTCAGAATGGGGGCGTTGTTAAAGCCCGGCCCCTTCCGGGACCGCCCCAGGAGAACCCCATGATTCCCTACCGAATGACCCGCGAAAATTCCGGCCACGTCGTGGAGACCCCCCTGGCGGGTCAAATGCTGTTGGACACCCCCCTGTTGAACAAAGGAAGCGCCTTCACGGCGGAGGAGCGCCGGTCCTTCGGCCTGGACGGCCTTCTTCCGCCCCACATCTCGACCTGGGAAGAACAGCTGCTCCGCACCTACGGCAATTTCCAGCAGAAAACCACGGACCTGGAACGCTACGTGTTTCTCCTCGCCCTCCAGGACCGGAACGAAACCCTCTTTTACGGCCTGGTGCAGGCCCACATCCAGGAAATGATGCCGATCATCTACACCCCCGTGGTGGGCGCCGCCTGCCAACATTTCAGCCGGATGTTCCGCCGACCCCGGGGGCTTTTCCTTTCCTATCCCGACCGCGACCGGATGGACGCCATGCTGGCCAACGTGACGAACCCCGCCGTCGACGTTATCGTGGTGACCGACGGCCAGCGCATCCTCGGGTTGGGCGATTTGGGCATGAACGGCATGGGGATTCCGGTGGGCAAACTTTCGCTTTACACGCTCTGCGCGGGCATCCATCCGGCGACGACGCTGCCGATCCTTTTGGACGTCGGCACCGACAACCCCGCGCTCCTGAACGATCCGCTGTACCTGGGCTGGCGCCACGAACGGGTGAAGGGCGCGGAGTACGACGCGTTCATCGAGCAATTCGTCCGGGCCGTGATGAAACGGTGGCCCCAGGTCCTTCTTCAATGGGAGGATTTTTCCAAGGGCAACGCGTCCCGGCTGCTGGACCGTTACCGCGACACCCTGTGCACGTTTAACGACGACATCCAAGGCACCGGCGCGGTGACGGCCGCGGGGATCCTGGCCGCGGTCAAAGCGGCCGGCCGTCCCATCGCCGACGAACGGGTGGTCATTCTGGGGGCGGGGTCCGCGGCCACGGGCATCGGGGATCAAATCGTCCTGGCCAAGGAAAAGGCCGGGGTGCCGGCGGACCAGGCCCGGCGGTCCCTGTGGCTGATCGACACCCAGGGGTTGGTCCACACCGGGCGGGCCGAAATGGAAGAAACGAAAAAGCGGTTCGCCCAACCCCGGGAGAGCCTCTCCGGGTGGACCCTGGACCGGCCCGGCGAATATTTCCTGGCCGACGTGGTGCGGAACGTCAAACCCACCGCCTTGATCGGCACCTCCGCCCAGCCGGGCGTGTTTACGGAACCCATCGTGCGCGACATGGCCCGCGCGGTGGACCGGCCGATCGTTTTCCCCCTGTCCAACCCCACGTCGAAGTGCGAAGCCCTGCCGGCGGACCTGCTCCGGTGGACCGACGGGCGGGCCCTGGTGGCGACCGGCAGTCCCTTCGCCCCGGTGGAGGTCAAAGGATCCCCGGTCAAAATCGGGCAGTGCAACAACGCTTATATTTTTCCGGGAATGGGGTTGGGGGTCGTGGCCAGCCGGGCGCGTCGGGTGTCGGACCGGATGTTCTTCGCCGCGGCGGAAACCCTGGCGGATTTGTCCCCGGCCCTGGAAGACCCCGCCGCGGGCCTGTTTCCGGACCTGACCTCCATCCGGTCCGTGTCCCACGCCGTGGCCCTCGCCGTGGCGCGCCAGGCCCAGCGGGAAGGATTGGCCGACAAAATTTCGGAGGCCGAGCTGGAAGAGCGGGTATCGGCGAAAGTCTGGGTGCCGCGCTACGTGCCCTACCGGCGGGGCCTGGCCGCGGATTTCGCCAAGACGCGGTCCGCCGAACCCGCCTCCCGCTCCTA
>DAOQNO010000365.1:0-2009 GCA_035332125.1 Elusimicrobiota bacterium
GTTGGCCACGGCCGCGGGGTGTTGCTCCTGGCCCTGGCGGAGCTCGGGCTGCCCATCCACGAATACAACCCCAAGCAGGTCAAAGTCGCCCTCACCGGCCACGGCGGCGCCGAAAAATTTCAAATGCAAAACATGATCCAACGCCTCCTGGGGCTTCCGGAAATCCCCAAACCCGACGACGCCGCCGATGCGCTCGCCATCGCCATCTGCCATTTGAACACCTTCGTGCCCCCGGCCGCCCTGGCGGGCCCCGCCGCCGGGAGGGGCCGGTGATCGCCCGCCTCCGCGGTACCGTCGTCGAGAAGTCCGCCGGCGCCGTGGTCGTGGACGCGGGGGGCGTGGGCTACGAGGTGGCCGTGGGGGCCGGCACCGCGGCCCGCCTGCCGGATTTGGGCGAAGAGGTTCGGTTGTTCGTCGTCGAATCGGTGGCCATGTACGGCGGCGGGACCTCCCTGTACGGGTTCTTGACCGAGGGGGAAAAACGACTTTTCAACGCCCTGCGGGACCTCGTGCCCGGCACCGGGGCCAAGAAAGCCCTGGAATTGTTGGACAAAGCGGCCGCCTCGCTCGCCGATTTTTACCGCGCCGTCGACGACAAGAACGCCGGCGCCCTGGTGTCCGGCTTCGGCTTTACGGCCAAAACCGCCGACAAACTGGTGGCCGCGCTCCACGGCAAATTGGACGCGGCGCCGGCCGCCGGCTCCCCCGTCCGGGGCTCGAGCGCGCTGGAGGAGGCCGTGGCCGGTTTGATCGCCCTGGGGTACCGGGAGCCGGCGGCCCGGGCGGCGGCCCAGACGGCCCAGTTGGGCGGGGCGGGCGGCGCGGCCCAGGATTTGATTCGCGAATCCCTCCGGCACCTGTCGGGAAGGAATTGATCCGTGGACGACTTTCGCCCCGTCGCGCCCGCGGCCCAGGACGGGGAACCGCCCCTGGACGCCGCCCTCCGCCCGAAAAAACTGGACGACTTCGTCGGCCAGGACAAGCTCAAGCGAAACCTTTCGGTTTTCATCGGCGCCGCCAAAAAACGGAAAGAGGCCCTGGACCATTGCCTGTTTTCCGCGCCCCCGGGCCTGGGGAAAACGACTCTGGCGCACATCATCGCGGAGGAATTGGGCGTCGGGCTTCGCCAAACCTCCGGCCCGGTGCTGGAGCGCGTGGGGGACCTGGCCGCCATCCTGACGAGCCTCAAAGACGGCGACGTCTTTTTCGTCGACGAAATTCACCGATTGAATCACTCCGTGGAGGAGGCCCTGTACCCCGCCATGGAAGATTTCTGCCTGGACATCATCATCGGGCAGGGCCCGTCGGCCAAAACCATCAAACTGCCCCTGCCCCGCTTCACCCTCGTGGGCGCCACCACCCGGGCCGGCCTTTTGACCGGGCCCCTGCGGGACCGCTTCGGCATCGTCGCGACCTTGGATTTTTACGAAGAGTCGGATTTGGCCGTCATCGTCCAGCGCTCCAGCCGACTTTTGAACGCGGCCATCGACCCGGAAGCGGCGGGGGAAATCGCCCACCGGGCCCGGGGCACGCCCCGGGTGGCCAACCGCCTTTTGCGGCGTGTTCGGGATTTCGCGGATTTGGAATCGGGGGGCCGCATCGTGCCCGCGGTGGCCCGCCAGGCCCTGGACGCCCTGGAAGTGGATCGGGAAGGTTTGGACGCCGTTGATCGGAAGATCCTCCACGCCCTTTTGACGAAATTCGGCGGGGGTCCCGTCGGCGTCGACACCCTGGCCGTCGCCGTCAGCGAACAGCGGGACACCGTGGAGGACGTCTACGAGCCGTATTTGATCAAGGCGGGATTTTTGGCCCGCACGCCCCGGGGCCGGGTGGCGACGCCCCGGGCCTGGACCCACCTGGGCCTTCCCGCGCCGAAGGACCCCGCGGTTTCCCCGACCCTCTTCGCCCCGTGAGGCCGCCGTTGCCGGCCCCATTCGACCGTCGACCGTAAATCTCCCCGTGCGCTTCCTTCGGTTGGGTTTGGTGTTGGCGTTGCTGCCCCTGGCGCC
>DAOQNO010000366.1:0-1989 GCA_035332125.1 Elusimicrobiota bacterium
CCACGCCCAGCACGATGTCCAAGGGCAGGGATCCGGTGGGGATGGCGTCGACCTTCACTTTGGCCGATTTTTCCCCCAACTTCATGATGGCTTCTTTCCCGTGCTGTTTCTCAATGGTGGAAAGGGCCAGTTGCAGGGCTTTAAATTTCTCGTCTTTGGTGCTGGTTTGGGACATTTGGATCCTCCGATGGATTCGAAAGAAGATCGTAATACATCGTTTGCGGGGGTGTCAACAAAAACTATTCGTTTGTATAGTGATCGGCGGTTTTGGAAGGTGGACGCGGCGAATTTGAAGCCGGAGGACTAGAGGAACGCGGCGGTAATTCCCTTGGTGAGAAAAAAAGCGATGACGCCGGCCACCAGATCGTCGGCCACCACGCCCCAACCTCCCGGCAGGCGGGAGACCGCCCGGCCCCAGGGCCCCTTGAAGACGTCGAAGACCCGAAAGAAAAAGGCGCCCAGGAGAAAGGGCGCGGGAAGCCGGGGCAAAAGCAGACAGGCCGTCCACACCCCGGCCACTTCATCGATGACGATGCGCGGGTCGTCCAGGGAAAGCCATTTTTCGGCCCAGTGGCTCGTGACGATCGAAACGAGAAGGACGATCCCGAAGAGCGCCCAGAGGAGCGGACCCCGGGTCGGGGCCGCCCACAGAAGCGCCGCCCCGGCCAGGGTGCCGAGCAGGCCGCCGCCTTTCCATTTTTTATGGGGCACCAGATGGTAGGGCGCCCAGCCCAGAAATCCCACGGTGGCCACGGACAGGACGGCCCATTGGGTCCAGGGGCGTCCGGGCGATTCGGTCACGGGTATTCCTTCAGCAGGGCCCAGTGTTTGCGCAAATAGCTGACGCCGGTGACCAGGGAAAAGAGCGTGGCGCCGAAGGCCATCCAGAACGGCACCCAGTCGAGAACCCGGGCCGCGTCCCCGCGCCATCCGCCGAGGGCGTAGAGATTTTCAATGGAATGGCCCCCGAAGCGCTCCAACCCCGAGGCGACCACGAGGGCCACCAGAATGGCGATGATGGCGGTGTTCTGAATCGAGGTCTTGAATTTCCCCCCGTCGTCGGCGGCCATGATTTGCCCCTGGCTGGCCGCCACGGCCCGCAGGCCGGTGAGCACGAACTCCCGCCCGACGATGGCGACGATCATCCAGGCCGGAATGTGAAGGTCCCGAAGTTCGATGAAGGAAATAAAAGCGGCGGTGATGATCAGTTTGTCGGCCAGGGGGTCCAGGAACACGCCCAGGGGCGTGACCATGTTCCGCGTGCGGGCGATGTGGCCGTCGACCAAATCGGTGATGCCGGCGGCGATAAAGATCCCCAGGGCGCCGAGGCGCGCGTAGACGTTGTCCCAGGAGACGCACAGCAGGAAGAACGGCACCGAGGCCAGGCGCGCCACGGTGAGTTTGTTGGGCAGATTCATCGGGACGCTCCCGCCCGGGCGCGGGGTTTCCGCCGGGCCGGCGCCGAGTCGGCGGAGGGGGCGGCAAGGGTTCGGGCGGTCAAATGAATGTCCCGCGCGCCGGTGACGCGGGCGCGGTGGAACCCCGGCGAGGGCCAACGGTCGAGGAGCACGCCGCCGTCCACCTCCGGGGCCTGGTGACGGGCCCGGGCGGTCGGCTGACCCTCGGGGTCCCACTCCACCAGGACGTCGATGTCCGTGCCGACGCGCGCCTTGTCCTTGGCCGTTTTCACTTTCCGGTGGGCGTCCAGCAAACGTTGCCACCGCTCCCGGACGATTTCGCCGGGGACCTGCCCGGGCAGATGGGCGGACGGGGACCGGGTCTCGAAGGAATAGGGGAACACCCCGACGTGCTCAAACACGCCGGAGGCCACGAGGGTTTCGGCTTTCCGGAAATCCGCTTCGGTTTCGCCCGGAAATCCGACGATGAAGGTGGTGCGGAGGGCCAACGCGGGAACTTTTTTTTGCAGGGTGTCCAGAAGAGTCCGGGTGGCCTTTTCTGGACACCCTGCAAAAAAAAGTTCCCGCGTTG
>DAOQNO010000367.1:0-1987 GCA_035332125.1 Elusimicrobiota bacterium
CCAACACGCCCCCTTCGGCGCAGGAGGGCACTTCGCCCGGCGGCGGGGGTTCGGGGTAAAGACAGCGGTAGCAGGGGCTCTCGGGGTCCCCCGGCTTGAACACCGTGGCTTGCCCGTCAAAGCGGAAGATGGAGGCGTAGACGTTGGGCTTTTTCAAGAAAACGCAGGCGTCGTTCGTCAAATAGCGTGTCTGGAAATTGTCCGTGCCGTCGACCACGATGTCGTGCTGGCCGATCAAGTCCAGGGCGATGTCCCGGGTGAAGGGGGTGTTGTACGTTTTGACGTTGACGTTGGGGTTGATGTCCCGAATGGTTTCCCGGGCGCTCTCGACTTTGAGTTTTCCCACGTCGCCCGTGCCGTGGATCACCTGGCGGTGCAGGTTGGTGTGGTCCACGGTGTCGAAATCCACCAGGGTCATATGGCCCACGCCGGCCGCCGCCAGGTAAAGGGCGTTGGGCGTGCCGAGCCCGCCGGCGCCGATCAGCAATACTTTGGCGTCCACGAGTTTCTCCTGCCCCTCCACCCCCACTTCGGGCATGATGAGGTGGCGCGAATAACGCAAGACTTGCTCTTGATTAAGTTTCACGAAAGGACCTCCGTCAAATCCTTGAACGATTGAATCAGGGCGTCCGGCGCGGCGGCGGACAGTTCCTCCGCCGGGCGGAACCCGTAGGTCACCGCCACCACCGGCACCCGGGCGGCCCGGGCCGCCCGAATGTCCACCAAACTGTCCCCCACCATCACGGCCCGATCCCGAGCGGATTTCATTCGGTCCAGGGCCTCCCAGAGCGGCTCCGGGTCCGGTTTGCGGGTGGGCAAACTGTCGCCGCCCAGCACGGCTTGAAACAAATTTTCCATCCCGGCGGCCCGAAGGGTTTTCCAGGTGTGGGCTTCGGGCTTGTTGGTCACCACCGCCAGGGCCTTTCCGCCGAGGCGTTTCAGCGTTTCCAGCACGCCCGGGTAGGGCCGGGTCGTGTCGGCGCAGTGCTCCAAATAATGCGGCAAAAAAATTTCCAGGGCGCGCGCGGTCGTCGGTTCGTCCATGGGCCCGGCGGACCGGGCCAGCAACTGGCGAACGCCGTCCCCGACGTAGCGCTCCACCGTGCGAAGATCCAGCGTCGGGCGGCCCAGGGCCGCCAACGTGTGATTAACGGAAAAGGCGATGTCCGCCCGACTGTCGACCAACGTTCCGTCCAGATCGAAGAGGACGGCGTCGGCGGTCAAAACCCGCCGCGTCACAGGGCCGACAGGACCTCGGCGGCGTGCCCTTCCACCGCCACGTTCGGGAATATTTTTCGAATCCGCCGGTCCGGGCCGATCACAAACGTCCAACGGGCCGAGCGCCCCTTCGCTTCATTGAAAACGCCGTACGCCCGGGAAAGGTTCCCGTCGACGTCCGAGATCAACGTAAAGGGCAACCCAAATTTTGTTTTAAACGACCGGTGGGACTCTCCCCCGTCCAAGCTGACGCCCAGGACGACGGCGTTTTTTTGGCCGAAATCGGCTTGCCGGTCCCGAAAGGCGCAGGCTTCGACGGTGCAGCCGGGCGTGTCGTCTTTGGGGTAAAAGTAAAGGACGACCGTTTTCCCCTTTCCGTTCGTGGCGAGAAAGGTTGAAAGCGTGAGCGGCTGGGACCCGTCGGTCGCCGCGGTGAAATCGGGCGCGGTGTCGCCCACTTGAAGCGTCATGGAGATCTCCTTGGTCGTTGCGTCGACGAGCCCGGGGGCCGTCCCGGCCACGGCAAAACACAACGCCCAAAGCCCTCCGCGCGGGATGGACACCGGGCCTACTTTTGCCGGATCAGGGAAAGGAATTCTTCCCGGGTGCGAGCGTCTTTGTGGAACAGGCCGTGCATGGCGCTGGTCACCGTGGGGCTCGAATAACTTTCGGCCCCGCGCATCTCCATGCACATGTGGCGGGCGTCGATGACCACCGCCGCGCCCAGGGGCTTAATTTTTTCCATCAGAACCTGGGCGATGTCGTTGGT
>DAOQNO010000368.1:0-1979 GCA_035332125.1 Elusimicrobiota bacterium
CCCCGGCCGCGCCCGCCGGACGCCGCCGAAACCGAAGACCGATACGGGGCCGCCGTCCGCCGGCTCCACGAACATCAGGAGCCCCGCGCCCCAGACCCATTCCAACGTCACCCGGTGATCGGCGTTCGGAGCCAGGGCGTCCTTGGTGCTGTGAATTTCGACAACGCCTCCCGGACCGTCGGGAAAATCAAAGGACAACTCGCCCGCGGCATTGGTGCGCAGGACGGCACCCAATCCGTTAAACGCTTTCCGCTTTTCGGCAAAAGCGTCCGGTTCCCGAAGCGCCCACAAAAATGGCGGCGCGAGGGCTTCGGCCGCGAGTTCGCGCCATCGGTCCGCCACGGCCCGACGGCGACGCCATTCCAGTCCCTTTTCCGTGGTCGGCCGAAGATAGGCCATTCGACGTCCATCGCGCAACACTTCCGGCGCGTACCAAACGGCGTCCCCCCCGGACGCGGGCGTGAGCGAAAATCGAACCCCGGCCGTTCCGTCGAATTCAAAGGTCGCCCGGTTGGGGCCCGGGGTCGCCCGCTCCAAAAAGAGGACTTGTTTCCGGGCCGCCGATTCGCCGGCGGCCGCCCGGGGGTACCGAAGGGGAAGGGTCCCGGAGGAGGGAACGTTGAAAACGACGGGGGCCCGCTGGAGCGCCCCGACCGTCGCCGCCGCTTCCTCGGCGGAAACCGACGCCGGATCCCGTCGGGCGAAATCGAACACGGCCCCGGCAAAAGCCAACCGGCGGGGAAGTTCCCGGTCGGCTTCCGGCACGGAAGCGAAGGCGTCGAGATAATCCGCGTTGACGCGACCTTTCTTTTCCGGCGCGCCGCGGTAACGTTCGAGACCGTAGGCCAGAACTCCCTGTTCGGTTTCGACCAAGATCACGGGCCCCCACCCGGGCAGCCACCGGGGACGAACCGTTTGGGCCTCCCCGGACAAGGCGTCCGTTTGGATGACGAGGGGGCGTCCGGAGCGGGGCGTGGTGAAGAGCATTCGGTCTTCGCCCATCGTGCTCACCGGAAGAGGAACCCCCGTTTCGGAAAGCGCATCGATCTCCCGCAAAAGGTTCCGATCGGGGCGATCCGCGTTCAAGAGGGCCCCCAAAAGAGCGTTCAGCCTTTGCCGTTTGGCCTGGACGGCCAGGGTGTCGGCCAAGGTCGCGATCGTCGACGCGGCCTGGGGCGAATACATTCCCGGGGCCCCCGCCAATACGCGTTCGCGATGGCGGTGCAGGTCGAAAAACAGTTCGTCCCCGGCCCAGAGGACCAAGCCCAACCCCGCCCGCCACTCCAACCGGACGGGAAGGGGCTTCCCGCTCGGCAAATGGACAAAACTGAGAAGGCGGATTTTTTGGCGCACCAATTCGACGTTGCCGGACCGGGGAGCCCGGAGATATTCCCCCCGGGCGTTCCATCGATCCAGGGCCCCCAGGAATGGGGCCGGAAGGTTTTCCAAAGGCATCGCGGGGTCGAGGCGAAGGCCCTCACGCACCGCCCCCAAAAGGTCGTCCATCGCGTCGGGGCGTTCGCGCAAATCGCCGGCGGTCGCGACCGTCGGATTCGGCGCCGAAACGGGTCGCGCCAGGCGCTCCGCCGCCCGTCCGGCGGCTTCCCCGTCCAGCGGTTGAGCGGGTTCCCGAAACGCCCCCAAACCCTCCTCGGCTCGGGCCAAGGCCGCCGACAATTCCCGGCCTTTTCGACCCAGACGAAGGACCCGGCGGTATTCGTCAAAAAGCCCGGACCATTCCGAGGCCGGGCCAAAATAGCGGAGGCGTTGCAATCGAAGCCTCGGATCGTCGGCTTCCCGGGGGGGTCCCAGCAAATCGCGCAGGGCCTCGGCGGGGGGCCTCGACGTCGAGTAAAAAACGAGGGGCACTCGAATTTCGCGCCCCCGCCGGCCTCCCCGGATCACCAACTCGCCCCGGCGGACGCTTCCGATTCCGTCCAAACCCGAGACCACGGCCCCGGTGGATTCGGTCAGACGGG
>DAOQNO010000369.1:0-1977 GCA_035332125.1 Elusimicrobiota bacterium
TGGCCCGCCCGCGGCCTCTCCGGCCCTGCGCGTGGCCGAAACGCCGACGCCCGCCCCGGTCGTTCCCTTGACGGGGCCCGACGGGCTTCGCGCCGCGTGGGTGAAGACCCTCGCCGACGTTGAAATTAAAAAACCGTCTCTGGCCCCTTTTCTCTCCAGCGCCCGGCCGCGGTTCGATTCCGGCGGCGGGCTGGAGCTGGCCTGCGCCCAGGAATTTCAGAAACAACAATTGGTCAACCAGCAGGTCTTCTGGTCGGATCTCCTGCGCGCCCACGCGGGCCGTCCCGTGACCGTCACCTTGACGGTCGCCGCACCGCCCCCCGCGCCGGCCGCTCCCCGTCCCCAACCGGCGCCGGTGGTCGAGGAAGCCGAGGAAGTCGTGGACGAGGAAGCCGACGCCCCGCCCCCGGTCGAAAGCCCCGCCACCGAAGGCGAAGAACAGGACCCCCGGGCCCTGGGCGCCCTGGACGCGGGGCTCAAAAAGGTTTTGGATAAATTCCCCGGCAAAATCCGGAAGGCCGACCCCGCGGAATCCGCCCCCGCCGCCGCTTCCAAACCCCGCGCGGAAGGAAAACCCGGGGCATGAACGGGACCGGCGCCTGGGACCGATTGGTGTCCGCCCTCCTGGGGATGCCCGGCGTGGGACCCAAAATGGCGGAACGCGCGGCCCTTCATTTGATCCGCCGCCGGGACGCGGGGGACGCCCTGCTCCTGGCCCTGGCGGACGCCCGGGCCCGCATGCGCCGGTGCCCTCTTTGCGGCGACTTTGTGGAAGGCCCTCCGCTGGAAGCGGCCGACGCCGCGGTCCTGCCCGAAGCCGACGGTCCCTGCGACCGCTGCCGGGACCCCCACCGGGACGACCGCCTGCTTTGCGTGGTGGAGGACGTGGGCGATCTGGCGGCCCTGGAACGCAGCCGGGCCTTCGGTGGGAAATACCACGTGCTGGGCGGGGTGCTCTCGGCCCTGGACGGGGTGGGCCCCGAGGAGCTCCGCATCGAGGCCCTGCTGGACCGCGTGTCCGGCGGCACGACCGAGGAAGTGATTTTGGCCACCAACCCATCGGTGGAAGGCGAAACGACGGCCGCCTATTTGGCCGACCTTCTTAAAAACCGCGGCGTCCGGGTGACACGACTGGCCTCGGGGCTGCCCTCGGGCAGCGTCATCCAATACGCCGACGAACACACCCTGGCCCAGGCGCTCTCCGGCCGTCGGGCGGTGCCCGCGTGAGGACCCCATGACCGAATCCAAAGGAAAAATCGTCATCGCCGACGACGAGGAAGACATCACCCGCATCGTCAAGCGCATGCTGGAATTGGAGGGATACACCGTCTGGGCCGCCAACGACGGCCAGGCCGCCCTGGACCTCTATCGGCGGGAAAAACCCCAGCTCGTGATCCTGGACGTTTCCATGCCGCTCAAGGACGGCGTCACCGTCTGCGACGAAATCCGCCGGGACGACGACCGCGTCCTCATTTTGATGCTGACCGGGCAAAAGAAGGAATCGGACAAGGTGACCGGACTTTCCGTCGGCGCCGACGATTACCTCACCAAGCCTTTCGGGGAAAAGGAATTGATGGCCCGGGTCCGCTCCCTCTTCCGCCGACCGAACCGCTGACCCGCTCCCGGTCCCTTCCCATGGCCAAAACCAAGGTCCTCCTCGTGGAAGACGACCGGGCCATCGCCAAAATCCTCCGTTACAACCTGGAAAAGGAGGGCCATCAGGTCCTCCACGCGGAGGACGGCGAGGCCGGGGTGGCCCTGTTCCGCCGGGAGAAACCCCGCTTGGTCGTCCTGGACCTCATGTTGCCCAAAGTGGACGGCCTGGAAGTCTGCCGCCTGATCCGCCAGACGGACCCGGGCGTTCCCGTCCTCATGCTCACGGCCAAAAGCGCTGAAATCGATAAAATCGTCGGCTTGGAAATGGGCGCGGACGATTACGTGACCAAGCCCTTTTCCGTCCGGGAAGTCCTGCCCCGG
>DAOQNO010000370.1:0-1973 GCA_035332125.1 Elusimicrobiota bacterium
GTCCATCTCCCAGTAGGCGCCCCGGGGGCGGCCCGGAAGCAACCAGGGATTGATGTCCGGCCCCCGCATTTTCTTTCCCTCG
Source organism: Elusimicrobiota bacterium (assembly GCA_035332125.1). Classification (GTDB taxonomy): domain Bacteria; phylum Elusimicrobiota; class Elusimicrobia; order FEN-1173; family FEN-1173; genus JADKIY01. The sequence goes on from DAOQNO010000370.1 coordinate 83, forward strand.
GCGAAGAGGAACGGCAGTTCCAGGGCCCCCACGTTCGTGTGCAGCGCCCAGACCGCTTCGGAGAGGGCCCGGGGCCACCGCCAAAAGACGGTGGGCGACGTGGCCAAACGCAACAACGACCGGAGAAATTCCATCTGGCGCAAAATGCGGCCCCGGTCGCCGCTTTTGCCCCGGTACCGGACGTAGCCCAGGGCGTCGAGACCGTCCAAATGGTAAACGCCCGGGTCCTTGTGAAAGTGGAAATTCCCCGCGTGATCGTCGTAGTGCATGGGCTCGTCGACGCTGACCGTGACGCCCCCCAACCGGTCGATCATCCGGCGGAAGCCCTGGTAGTCCACTTGAAAAAAATACCGCGGCTGGAGCGCGCCGCCCGAAGGCAACAACTGGGCCACCGCGTCCATCACGGGGTGCACCGCGGCCGGGACGTTCCGCTGGGCCGCGTAGTGATAAGCGAACACCTCATTTATACGCCGAAAACGGTATCCCGGCAAGTCTATTTTTGTGTCCCGGGGAATGGACAGGACGTTCAACTTGGTTTGGCGGGGATCGTACCGCCACAACATGAGGGTGTCGGAGTGGGGCGCGTTTTCGGCCAGGTCGGTGCCCAGGAGAATGCCCTCCACCGGTTCCCCCCGCCGAAGGGCCGTGGCCAGGGGCGACCGGACGGCCGCCACCGAAAAAAACATCGCCAGGACGGCGCCGGCCGCCGCCGTGCCGCGCAGGGCCCCGGTGCCGGTCGGGGCGCTCACGCGAGGGCGTTCCAAAGCCGCACGGTTTCGGGGTGGAGGAAGCGCCCCACGAAAACGACGTGCTCGATTTTACGGCGGACGGTCTCCCGAAGGGCGGCCCGCAAATCCCGGCGGGCCAACCGTCGGACGGCCCGGGCCGCCCCGTAGGGACGGTCCGGCGAAGAGAAGTCGGCCACGTAAAGGATTTGGTCCAGGCGGGAAAGTCGGGGATGGCCCAGGGTGTGGCGGGCCACGGCGCTCAGGACGCCCCGGTCTTTTTCCCCCCACTCGCGGGCGGCGCGGTGGGCGGACACGTGGGCGTGGAGGAGGGCGTGGGCTTTCCGGCGAAGAATCTCGGCGGCCCCCGGAACGGGAACCCGGTGGGCGCGAACGTACCGGGCCAACGCGGGCCCCGGCATTTCCTTGGCCAGATCGTGCAGGAGGCCCGCGCGACGGGCCCGGTCGGGGTCCTCGCCGTGAAGGCGGGCCAGGTCTTCCGCCCAGAGCGCCACGGCCCGGGTGTGCCGGTAACGCGCCGGGGAGAGATCTTTTTTCAAATGCGCCTCGAGATGGGCGATCGGGACGTTCATGGTCGGTAGAGACCCCGTCGGCGAATGTAGGCGGCCACGGGCGCGGGCGTCAATCCACGGAGGGACCGGCCCCGGGCCAGGCGGTCGCGAATCGCCGTTGAGGAAACCCGGGGCAGAGGGCCCCGAAGGAACCGAACCCGGTCCGCGAACCCCCGGGGCGGGCGGACGCCCTTTTCCCCTTTTCGGGCCCCCACCAAAACGACGTGGTGGCGGAGGATTTCCCGCCAACGGCGCCACTTTTCAAAGTGCTTCAGGGAATCGCTTCCCAGGATCAACCGCCATTCGGCCCGGTTCTGACGGCGAAGGCGCCGCAGGGTTTTGTAGGTGTAGGAGGGCCCGGGGCCCAAATCCCACCGGGACACGGGAAATTCCCGGCGGCGCCCGAGGGCCAGGCGCAGCATGCGCAGGCGGTCCCGGTCGGAGGCCCGGGGCCCCGTCGATTTCAAAGGCGACCGACCGGCGGGGACAAAATGCACTTGACGAAGTTTTTCCTGTCGAAGGGCGGCCCGGGCCAGGGCCAGGTGGCCGGTTTGAACCGGGTCGAAGGATCCCCCGAAGTAGCCCAGGGCCGGG
>DAOQNO010000371.1:0-1972 GCA_035332125.1 Elusimicrobiota bacterium
GGTTCGGTGGACGTGGTGGTGACCTCGCCGCCGTACAACGTCGGCATCGCCTACGGGACGTACGACGATCGCCGCGCCGCGGACGAATATTTGGATTGGATCGAACGTTTCGGGCGGGAAGTTCACCGGGTCCTCTCCGCCGAGGGGTCTTTCTTTTTGAACGTGGGGGGGACGCCCCAAAATCCCTGGATTCCCGCGGACGTGGCGAACCGGCTCCGATCCATTTTTGTTTTGCAGAACCAAATCGTGTGGGTCAAATCCCTGGCCACCGGGGACGAGGACGACCCCACGGGCCGGCGCCCCGGGCTTTCCCTGGGGCATTACAAGCCGGTCAACAGTCGGCGGTATTTGCACAGCGGGCACGAATTCGTGTTCCATTTCACCAAGACCGGTCGGGTTCCCCTGGACCGGTTGGCCATCGGGGTCCCGTACCGGGACAAATCGAACATCGCCCGGTGGGGCCGGTCGGCGGATCGGCGGTGCCGGGGCAACGTGTGGTTCGTGCCGTATCGAACCATCCAGTCCCGGAAGGGGGACCGGCCCCATCCGGCGACGTTTCCGGTGGAGCTTCCGGTTTTGTGCCTCAAGCTGCACGGCCTGGAGCGGGTCCGCACGGTGTTGGACCCCTTTCTCGGTTTGGGATCCACGGGCCGCGCGGCCCGGTCCCTGGGGTTGAATTTTGTGGGGTTTGACATCGACGCGACCTACGTGGCGGAAGCCCGACGGGCGCTGACGAAAGCGGGAGCGAACGCATGAAAACGGCTTTTCTGTTTCCGGGGCAGGGGTCCCAATACGTGGGCATGGGGCGGGAATTGGCGGAGAACTTCCCCGCGGCCCGGGCGATCATCGACCGGGCGGCGGCCAAACTCGGGGCGGAGTACATCGACGTCTTTTTAAACGGCCCGGAGGAAAAGCTTCGGCAAACCCGCTTCACGCAGGTGTCTCTCTATATTGTCTCCCTGGCGGCCCACGAAGTGTTGAAAGGGGCCGGTTTCAAGGCCGACGCGGTGGCGGGCCACAGCCTGGGCGAATATTCGGCCCTGGCCGCGGCGGGGGCTTTCGATTTTGAGACCGGGTTGGAGTTGGTGAAGGCCCGGGGCGAGGCCATCGGGGCCGCGGCCGAAAAAGTGCCGGGCACCATGGCGGCCATCGTGGGTCTGGAGCGGAACGTGGTGGAAGACCTTTGCCAAAAGGCCTCGACCCACGGCGTTTGCCAGGCGGTCAATTACAACTGCCCGGGCCAAATCGTCGTGGCCGGGGAAGTCGCGGCCGTTCAAGAAGCCGTCAAAGCCGCCCAGGCGGCCGGTTCGCCCAAGTCCATCGTGTTGAACGTGTCGGGGCCGTTCCACTCCTCTCTCATGAAACCCGCGGCGGACGTCATGGCCGGGGTGTTGGGCCGCGCGACGATCGTTTCGCCGGCCGTGCCGGTCTTCATGAACGTCGACGCCCGGGAAACCCGTTCCCCCGAGGAGATTCGGGCGAAGCTCGTCCGCCAAATCGACCACGCCGTGCTCTGGGAAGACACCCTGCGCGGCCTCTTCGCCGCGGGCGTCGAGAATTTCATCGAGGTCGGCCCGGGGCGGGTGCTGTCGGGGCTCCTGCGGCGCACCGACAAGGCCAAGAAATTTTCTAATATAGAGGACAAAAAATCGGCGGACGCGTTGCTCGCGGCCGCCGCCCCGCGCTAAGGCGCGGCGTTCGTTTTCCTCTCGCGAAAGGACACACCATGCGACTCAAAGATCAAGTGACTCTCATCACCGGCGGGGCCCAGGGCATCGGGCGGGCCATCGCCGAAACCTTCGCCAAGGAAGGCGCCAAAATCGCCCTTTGCGACGTGAACGAAGCCGCGGCCCAACAGACCGCCGCCGAAATCAAGCAAAAATACAACGTGGACACCCACGCCGCCAAAGTGAACGTGACGGTGTTCGACGAATGCGAAAAGTGGGTCGCCGCCGTGGCCGAAAAAATGGGC
>DAOQNO010000372.1:0-1962 GCA_035332125.1 Elusimicrobiota bacterium
ACGCGGTCAGTCATGAAGCCCACGATCATCGGGCCCAGGGTGAGGCCCACCAGCACGGGGGACACGGCCAACCCCGCGGCCACGCTGCCCTGGCCGAAAAGCAGGATGAGCCCCAGAAACAGGAGGATGACCAAATGCCCCGCCGTCATGTTGGCGAACAAACGGATGCAGAGGGCAAGGGTTTTGGTGAGGTATCCGACAAATTCGAGGACGAAAACGGCCGGCGCCAGAACCCAGGGCACGCCATGGGGAATCAAATTGCCGAAATGGTGGAAAAAACCGTGTTCCCGGATGCCGGAGAGGTGGATTAGGAAGAACGTGAGGAGGCTGAGGGACGCGGTCACGGAAATGTTGCCCGTGGCGGAGGCGCCGAAGGGGACGAGCCCGAGCAGGTTCAAGAACAGGATGAAAACGAACAGCGTGAGAAAATAGGGCATGAACCGCCAACCGTGGGGCCCCATGGCCGGTTCGACGATGTCTTTCCAAATAAATTCGGCCAAGGCCTCGGCCATGGAGCGCAGCCCTCGGGCCACCGCCCCCCGTCCGCGCGCGGCGGAAACGAAAATCAAAACGGACCCGACGGCCGCGAGGGTCATCATGAACATGTGCTTGGTGTAGACGAACGCCCCCCACCGAGCCAGCGGGGCGTCGGCCAAGTGATGAACGATGAGCGAGGAAAAATCCATTATTGTTTTTTAAGAGCGATCCACGATTGTCCGATGGTTTGCAACACGGCGGCCGCGATGATGAAAACCACCACGGCGCCGGGCCGCCGATTCGCCGTCCAAAGACCCTGGGCGGCCGCGAATAAAATCAAAAATCGAATGGAAAAACCGGCCAATTGAACCGGGACTTCGCGTCCGGGGGACCGCCGAACCCAACGTTCCGCGGCCCAGGTGACACCGACGTTGACCGCCGCCACGGCCGCGGCGAAACCCAAGGCGGCGAACACGTTTACCGGAACGCCCGAGCCAATTGGTAAAAACCCACCACGGCCCCGCCGAAAAAACCGCCCAAGGTGCCGTAGGGCGCCCATCCCCGCCGAAGGTCCAACCAGTGCCCCAGAGCCAACCCCGCGAGAATCGTGAGGGCGAATTGAAAGCCGTGAAAAAGGCCGGCCACGGTTTTTGGGGGCGGACCGGATCCCGGCGGCGGTGTTTTCAATGAAGCTCCTCGGGCGAGCGCGCCGCGTAAAAACCCACGATGGTGATCGGATGAAGCGGAGGGACCAACGACGTCCGGGCGAATGTTAGCAAAGGGGCCCGAGGGTGTCAAACCGGCCCGCGGAAGGCCTTTCGTAACGAAATTGAAAAACTATTTATCCCCCGACCCGGGCGACGGTTTTTAATGTAACGGGCATGTTAAAATCCCGGCAATGGGCCGCCCCCCCGCGCCACAGGATCGCCGCTCCGAGGACCGACGGCAGACCGACCGACGGTCGCGCCGCCGTCGTCTTCAAAAAATGGGCGGCGGCAAAGAACGGCGGGAAGGAGCGGATCGCCGCGCCATCAACCGGCGCCAAGGCGTCCGCCGAACCTCCGACACCTTCACCGAACGGAAAAAGCGGTTCGCGGCCTGGGAACGATTTCCCCGCGTCGTGGCCGCGCCGGACCTGGGCGACGCCCTTAATTTTTCCATCGGCGACGGTTCCGAAAAACCTGCCAGCGAAGCATCGCCCGCTCCCGAAGCGCCGGCCCCAGCAAAACCAAATAACTGAGGATCGCCGCGGCGATCGCCAGGCGCGTCGTCGGGCCCATCGCCCAAAAATCCCACGCCAGCCACACCCAGGTCAAATACCCCAAAACCTTGACCTTCACCGGCAAAATAAAAAAGAGCAACAATTCCATGTCCGGAAAGAGCGCCGTGAAGGCCAGGAACAGGCTCGCGTTTAAATAGGCGTTGGGCACGGGTTCGGGGGACGGAAAAAAACCCACGGCGGCCGTGGCGAGGGAACCCACCAGG
>DAOQNO010000373.1:0-1955 GCA_035332125.1 Elusimicrobiota bacterium
CTTCTTGCCGGCGCCGTCGACGATCGTGGTGTTTTCCTTGTCCACGACGACGCGGGTGGCGCGGCCCAGCATGTCGATGCCGGCCTTGTCGAGCTTGAAGCCCTTCTCTTCGGTGATGACCTGGCCGCCCGTCAGGATGGCGATGTCTTCCAGCATTTCTTTGCGGCGGTCGCCGAAGCCCGGGGCTTTGACGGCGACGCAGCGGATGCGGCCCTGGATCTTGTTGACCACGAGGGTCGCCAGGGCTTCGCCTTCCACGTCTTCCGCGATCAGGAGGAACTGCTTGCCCTGTTGGAGGATCTTTTCCAAGAGCGGGAGCAGGTCGTTCATGGCGGCGACTTTCTTGTCGGTGATGATGATGAGGGGGTCGTCCAGGACGCCTTCCATGCGTTCCGCGTCGGTCACGAAGTAGGGGGAGATGTAGCCCCGGTCGAACTGCATGCCTTCGACGGTTTTAACGATGGTGGCGGAGGTTTTGCCCTCTTCCACGGTGATCACGCCGTCTTTGCCGACTTTGAGGATGGCGTCGGCGATCTTCTGGCCGATTTCCTTGTCCGAGGCCGAGATCGTGGCGATCTGGGTGATCTCGTCTTTGGCCTTGGCGTCGATGTTGATTTTTTTGGCGTTCTTTTTGAGCTCCGCCACGACGGCTTCCACGGCTTTGTCGATGCCGCGCTTGATGTGGGTGGAGTTGGCGCCGGCGGTGATGTTGCGGAACCCTTCGGCGATGATGCCCTGGGCGAGCACGCAGGCCGTCGTCGTGCCGTCGCCGGCCACGTCGTTGGTCTTGGAGCTCACTTCGCGGACCAGCTGGGCGCCCATGTTTTCAAAGGGGTCCTCCAGCTCGATGTCCTTGGCGATCGTCACGCCGTCGTTGGTGACGGTGGGCGATCCGAATTTTTTGTCCAGCACCACGTTGCGGCCCTTGGGGCCGAGGGTGGCTTTCACGGCGTCGGACAGTTTGTCCACGCCGGCTTTGACGGCTTTGCGCGCGTCGTCGCCGTATTTGATTTGTTTGGCCATGGGATTCTCCTAAATTATTTGGATTCCAGAATGCCGAGGATGTCGTCCTGATGCATGATCAGGTAGTCGTCCCCGTCGATCTTGATCTCGGTGCCGGAATATTTTCCGTAGAGGATCCGGTCGCCGGCTTTGACGTCCATGGGCAGGACTTTGCCGTCGTCGGACACTTTGCCTTTGCCCGCGGCGACGATCTCGCCTTCCTGGGGTTTTTCCTTCGCGGTGTCGGGGATGATGAGCCCGCCGCGTTCCTGTTTCTCTTTGTCCAAGGGCTTGACCAGGACCCGGTCGCCCAGAGGACGGATTTTGACTTTGGTGAGAACCGCGTCAACCATGCTAGTTTCCTCCATTGCTGGCAATCGATTAAATCGATTGCTAATTAAATTTCGAATAAAAAGCCACGGACCCGGAGGGGCCTTGTGGCGCTTTTCCGACGATAAAGAGCGGGTTCAGGAACTCAAAACCAGCACTCTTATTCGGTGTGTGATAATTTTAGTTGATTGGGGGGAACGCTGTCAAGGGTTACCAAAGGCTCCAGGTGGTGTTTTTGGAGTCGGTGTGGGTGCAGTTGAGACGCACGGCGTGGTCCACCAGGCTGTAGTGCCAGGCGGTTTCGAAGTCGGAAAACCAATCGTCGACGCAACAGGGGACCCCGCCGCTCGCCATGAATTTCCCCCGGTGACGGCCGGACGCCACGGTGCGCGGCATTTCCACGTAAGGCACTTTGTCCAAATAACGAGGCACCAGGGGCTCGCCCGTGGCCAAAAAGCCGGCCGGATACCCCCCTTCGTTATCGGCGTAATACAAATTCATCGCGCTTCTCATCGTTCCCAATTTTCCCCGGGCGGCCGCTTCCTTGGATTTGTCGACCAGATTGGCGAATTTTGGAATGGCGATGGCCGCCAGGAGCCCGATGATGGCGACCACCAGCATCA
>DAOQNO010000374.1:0-1941 GCA_035332125.1 Elusimicrobiota bacterium
CCCCTGCTGGACAACGCGCTGGTGGAGTTCGCCTCCACGGTGCCCGCCAACCACAAGATCCGGGGGTGGACCACCAAATATCTTTTCCGACGGCTGATGAAAGACCGCCTGCCCGCCTCCGTCCTGACCGGAAAAAAGAAGGGGTTTTCCCCGCCCCTGGCCCAGTGGCTCGCCGGGCCCCTCAAAACCTGGGCCGAGGATCTGCTCTCGCCGGAGTCCCTGTCCCGCACGGGAATCCTGCGTCCCGAATTTCCCCGGGCCCTGCTGGCGGAACACGTCGCCCGTCGGCGGGACAACCACCGTCGGCTGTGGGTCCTCCTGAGTTTCGTGCAGTGGCACCGGGCCTACGCCGCCCCCGCCGCGTAAAAGTTTACACACCGTTTACAAGAATTTAGGACGACCTTTTTCCCCCGGGGGTTAAACTTTCCCCATGGAAAAAAACCACCGCCGCGTTTCGGCGCTTCTCGCGGGAGCGCTGTTGGGTTTCGCCGTTTCCCTTCGGGCCAAAACCTCCGACTGGGACAGCCCCACGCTGTGGTCCGTCGATACCGACGACCAGAGCTCGCTCTCCGTCCGCCCGGTGGAGGGCATCGACGGCCTCCGCCTGGAATTGAAATACACGCTCCTGGGCGCCGGACACCGGTGGGTTCAAATGAAACGGGAATGGGACCCCGCCGCCCTTTTCGACGGCCGCCCCCTCACTTTCCTATTCCGCGCCAACGGCACCGCGACCATGGAAATCAAGCTGGTCGACCAGGACGGCTCCAATTTCATCTGCCGGTACCCCCTCAAACAGTACGGCGCCAAATGGGAACCCGTCGTCCTTTACCGGGACAGCTTTGAATACGGCTGGGGCGGCAACGCCACCCTGGACCGCCCCAAACAGCTGGCCATCGCCATCTCCGGGACGGCGGAAAACGGCGTGGTCTACATCGACGAGATCGGCCTCGGCCGCAAGGGCCAGCCGGCCACCCAGACGCCCGACGGCCCGCGCCTCGACCCCCGCCGCTTTAAAACGGGCTTCGGTTTCGCCGCCCGCCGGGACAAGGACGCCCGGCCCGAGGACCCGGGCGTGTTGGCGTGGATGAAGGCGGTGCAGGACGCCGGCTCCCTCGAAGGGCAGCTGCTGCCGTCCATGGAGGACAACCGCGCCCAAACCTACAACAACGCCCTGGGCGCCGTGGTCTTCATTCTGAAGGACGAACGGGAACGGGCCGAGCGCATTCTGGATTTCTACGCCGCCGCCACCCGCGTCGACAACGCCGACCCGACGCTTCAAAACTTTTTCTACAAGGGCGAGCCGCGGGGGTTCTACCAGGACTGCCTGCTGACGGACTCCACCGAAGGCGCGGCGTTCCACGCCCCGAAGGAGTCGGACCGCTGGATCGGCGACATGGCGTGGCTCCTGATCGCCTACGAATACTACGGCCGCCGTTACGATCTGGCCCGCTATGAACGGATCACCGGCCTTCTGACCGAGCTTTTGGCTTCCTATTATCAACCCACCCCGGTGGGCGGCTACATCCGCCACGGGTGGCGGCGCGGGGACACGCAGTTGCACGAGCGCGTCGGCCACCCCGAGGGGAACATCGACGCCTACGCGGCCCTCCGGCTGGCGGGGCGCGACGACGTGGCCAACAACGTGAAACGCTGGTTGGACAGCACCGTGGGCGGCAGCCGCCTCCCCCTGGACCTTTACACCTGGCGCGTCCTGGCCCTGGGCAAAACCTACGAAACCGCCCTGGCCGTTCCCGAGAACGATTTGCGTTTCCGCAAAACCCTGGTCATCGACGGACGCAAGACCATGGGCTTCTTCCACGGGCCCGCGACGGACGCGAACAACTTCTGGACCGACGGCATCGGGCACATGGCCTGCGCTTACTACGCCGTGGGGGACGACGCCCGGGGGAACTTCTACGCCAACCAGATGGACGCCCTGGT
>DAOQNO010000375.1:0-1913 GCA_035332125.1 Elusimicrobiota bacterium
AATTAGACTCCATTAAATCTGCCTAGTAATCATATCATAAGACAGAAAACGTTTATATTTACAGAATATTAAAATTTTGCCATCATGGGGCTGGAGAATCAATGTTGGTGTAAAAGGCCTGTCGTCCCATGGACAAAATCGCCCTTTCGCTTATCAATCCTCAACCGTCCCTACCGGCCGCTCCTGGCCAGCCGCCGAAACTTCTGGACCAACTGAAAACGGAGATTCGCCTTCGCCACTACTCCATCCGCACGGAGCAGTCCTATGTGGATTGGGTCAAACGCTACATATTTTCCCATGGGAAAAAACATCCCAAGGACATGGGCGAAGGGGAAATCCGCGCCTTCCTGAGCCACCTGGCCATTGAAAAGCATGTCTCGGCCAGCACCCAAAACCAGGCGTTGAACGCGCTGGTCTTTCTTTACAAGCACGTCCTCAAGATAAATCTGGGAGATTTCGGGCAATTCACCCGAGCCCAACGGCCCCAGCGCCGGCCCCTGGTGTTAAGCCGGGAGGAAGTGGCCCGCCTGCTCAACTGCTTGGACGGGTCCGCTCGGCTCGTGGCGGAGCTCCTTTACGGCACTGGCATGCGGCTCATGGAAGGCCTGCGTCTGAGGGTGAAGGACGTGGATTTCGGGATGAACCAAATCATCGTTCGCGACGGCAAGGGGGGGAAAGACCGGGTGACGGTGTTGCCCGCCAAGCTTCGGCCCCTTTTGGAGCGGCACCTGGCCTTTGTGAAGGCCCTGCACGAGCAGGACCTGGCCGCCGGGTTCGGCCGCGTTTACCTGCCCCAGGCCCTGGCGGAGAAATACCCCAACGCCGACCGGGAGTGGTGCTGGCAGTATGTGTTCCCGGCCAAGTCACGGAGCGTCGATCCCCGCTCCGGCGCGGAGCGCCGCCACCACGGGCACCCCACGGGTTTGCAAAAGGCCGTGAGCGCCGCCGTAAGAAAGGCCGGCATCGACAAGCCCGCCTCGGTCCACACCCTGCGGCACAGTTTCGCCACGCATCTTCTTCAAGGCGGTTACGACATCCGCACCGTGCAGGAGTTGCTCGGCCACAAGAGCGTCACGACGACCATGATTTACACGCACGTTTTGAACCAAGGCACCGCCGTCCGGAGCCCCTTGGACCAGCTGTGAAAAAGGCGGACGCCCCTTTCATGCGGGCGGCCCTTCTCGAGGCGCGTCGGGCTTACAAGGCCGAGGAAGTGCCCGTGGGCGCCGTGGTGGTGCGGGACGGGAAGATTCTGGCCCGGGGACGGAACCGCATTCGCGGCCGCCGGGACCCCACGGCCCACGCGGAGATCCTGGCCCTGCGGGCGGCGGGGGAAAAGTTGAAACGGGAGCGGCTGACCGAGGCCGTGCTTTACACCACGCTCGAGCCCTGCGCCATGTGCGCCGGGGCCCTGGTGCTGGCGCGGGTGAAGCGCGTGGTCTTCGGCGCCCACGACCCCAAGGCGGGGGCGGGCGGGTCCGTCATGGATTTGTTGCGCCATCCGAAATTGAACCATCGGATGGAGGTGTCGGGAGGGATTTTGGCGGGGACGTCCCGCCGTTTGTTGCGTCAATTTTTCAAGGCACGGAGGCCAAAATGATTTCGGATCAACGATCGCACAACCGCGTGAGCTTTTTCGTCGGGGGGGACATCTACAAGGAAAGCGAAGGGGAGAAGATCGGCCGCGTCATCATCCGCGACATCAGCTACGGCGGCCTCTGCATCGAAACCCTGGAGCCCTGGGATTCCGGGCAGACGGCCTATTTGGATTTTGAGATCGCCGGCCGCTTCGCCTTCCGCCGGGTGCCGGTGGTGGTGGCCCGAAGCACCAAAAACGGCGGCAGTTACGTCACGGGTCTGAACTTCCACCGGGGCGAGGACCGCCGCAAGGTGCGTCACGCCCTCACCTTCAC
>DAOQNO010000376.1:0-1908 GCA_035332125.1 Elusimicrobiota bacterium
CGCGGATGATGCCCGTATCGTCCAAGTGGGCCAGGGATTCGGCGCCGACGTTGGGAATGTCCTTGGTGATTTCCTCGGCGCCCATCTTGGTGTCCCGGGCTTCCACCTGGAACTCCGAAATGTGGATGGAGGTGAAGACGTCGTCGCGCACCAGGCGCTCGGAGAGGATGATGGCGTCTTCGTAGTTGTACCCTTCCCAGGGCATGAAGGCCACGAGAAGGTTCCGCCCCAGGGCCAATTCGCCTTCCTGGGTGGAGGGACCGTCGGCGAGCACGTCGCCTTTGGACACCTTCTCAAATTGCTTCACGCAGGGCAGCTGGTTGAGGCAGGTGTCCTGGTTGGACCGCGCGTATTTGCGCAAATTGTAGAGGTCGACGCCGGGTTTCCCCTCGTCGCTCCAGACGGCCACGTGGTCGCTGGCGGCCGACACCACCACGCCGCCCCGGCGCGCCACTTCCACGGCCGCGGAATCCCGGGCCACGCGTCCTTCGATGCCCGTGCCCACCAAGGGGCGCTCGGGGAACAGCAGGGGAACGGCCTGCCGTTGCATGTTGGAACCCATGAGGGCGCGGTTCGCGTCGTCGTGTTCCAAAAAGGGAATCAGGGCCGCCGAGGTCGAAACGACCTGCACGGGCGAGATGTCCATGTAGTCGATGTCGTCGGGGGCCTTCTGGGGGAAGTCGCCCTTGTGGCGGCAGGCGATCAATTCGGAGGTGAACTTGCCGTTCTTGTCCACCGGCGCGTTGGCCTGGGCGATGACGTAGTTGTCTTCCTTGTCCGCCGTCAAATAGTCGATTTCGTTGGTCACGCGACCCTTTTCCACCTTGCGGTAGGGGGTTTCGATCAACCCGTACTGGTTGATGCGGGCGTAGCAGGCCAACGACGTGATCAACCCGATGTTCGGACCTTCCGGCGTTTCGATGGGGCAGAGGCGCCCGTAATGGGTGTGGTGCACGTCCCGGACTTCGAAGCCCGCGCGTTTCCGGTTCAACCCGCCGGGGCCGAGGGCCGAGAGGCGGCGTTTGTGGGTCATTTCGGCCAGGGGGTTCGTCTGGTCCATGAACTGCGAAAGCTGGCTGGAGCCGAAGAAACGGCGGACGGCCGCAACGACGGCGGAGGCGTTCACCAGGGTGCGGGGCGTGATTTGGACGTTTTCTTGAACGTTCATGCGCTCCCGGACCAGGCGGGCCATCTGGGCGATGGCGGCGCGGATCTGGTTTTCCATGAGCTCGCCGACGGAACGGATGCGGCGGTTGCCCAAATGGTCGATGTCGTCGATCTCCACCTTGACGGTCGTTTTTCCAAACGTATGGGTCGTCGCTTCGTTGTTGAGAAGGATCAAATATTGGAGCGTCGCGATGACGTCTTCCCGGCAGAGGGTCCGGCGACGGTCGTTCGGCACTTCGAATTTAAAATCTTTCCGCTCCGCGAGGGACTCGAGGAAGGGCATGAGCTTGCGGTTGATTTTGAACCGGCCCACCTTCGTCAGGTCGTATTTGCGGATGGACTTGAACAACATGTTTTCCAAATAGGATTCGGCCTGCTCGGGAACGATGAATTCCTGGGCGCGGACCACGCGGTAAATGGCCTGGATGGCTTCCTTGCGGGTCTTGATGTTGTCCTTGAGCAAGGTGTTGCGGATGGCCACGTCGTTGACCTGGGGGTCCGACTTGAGGACGTCCACGGACCGGACTTTCTTGTCCTGCAAACGCAGGAAGACTTCCCGCGTGATTTCCTTGTTGGCTTCGAGGACGATTTCCCCGGAGCTGGTGTCCACCACGTCCTTGGCGACGATCTTGCCGACGACGTCCTCGGATTGGGCACTGGCCAGGTTCAAGGTTTCCACGTCGTAGAAGAGCGACAAAATTTCGGCGTCCGTCTCCACGCCCATGGCGCGGAGCAGGGTGG
>DAOQNO010000377.1:0-1904 GCA_035332125.1 Elusimicrobiota bacterium
TTCGAGGGCCGCCGCGCCGCCCGCCGGGTCGAAATGGATCGGCAAGGTCACGGCTTTGAAGCCGGGCTGTTTGATCGAGCGGAGCTTTTCCAACTGATCGTTGGTCAAAATCGGGCTCTTCAGCTCGATCAACTTGGCGCTCTCGGGCGAGGGCGCCAACAGGTTGTGCTCGGTGCCCAGGAGCGTCGTGGCCGAGGTGACGATTTCCTCCCGAATGGCGTCGATGGGCGGATTCGTCACTTGGGCGAAGAGCTGTTTGAAGTAGTTGTACAGGAGCTGGGGGCGTTGGGACAGGACCGCCAGGGGCGTGTCCGTTCCCATGGACCCGATGGCTTCAACCCCCGCTCGGGCCATGGGTTCCAACACCACCCGCTGGTCCTCGTAGGTGTAGCCGAAACAATGCTGGTGCTGGAGCACCGTGCCGTGGGCTTCGTGGGCCGGTTGATCGCCGTCGGTGAGGTCGTCCAGGGCGATCAGATTCTTGTCCAGCCATTCGCGGTAGGGCTTCCCCGCCGCGATGGTCTTTTTGATTTCCTCGTCGGCGATGATGCGGCCGGCCCGGGTGTCGATCAAGAGCATACGCCCCGGCTGCAGGCGGCCTTTTTTCACGACCCGGTCCGCGGGGAGGTCCAGCACGCCGACTTCCGAGGCCAGGACGACCACGTCGTCCTTGGTCACCACGTAGCGCGAAGGGCGCAGGCCGTTCCGGTCGAGGGTGGCCCCGACCATCGTTCCGTCCGTGAAGGCCATGGAGGCGGGGCCGTCCCAGGGTTCCATGAGGCAGGAGTGGAACTCGTAAAACGCCTTCTTCTCCTCCGACATGCTCTCGTGGTTGCTCCAGGGTTCGGGGATCATCATCATCATGGCGTGGGGCAGGGAGCGCCCGGCCAGGACGAGGAACTCCAGGCAGTTGTCGAACATGGCGGAATCCGACCCATCGGTGTCCACGATGGGGAGAACTTTCTGAAGGTCCGGGCCGAAGGCCTCGGAGGCCAGGAGGGCCTCCCGGGCTTTCATCCAATTGATGTTGCCCCGAACCGTGTTGATTTCGCCGTTGTGAATGATGTACCGGTAGGGGTGCGCTCGGTTCCAGTTCGGGAAGGTGTTCGTCGAAAAACGCGAGTGCACCAGGGCCAACGCCGAGGTCAGGGCCGGGTTCTTGAGGTCCGGGTAATAATCCTGCACCTGTCCGGACAGGAGCATGCCCTTGTAGACCAGCGTCCGGGCCGACAGGCTGGGGATGTAAAACGTGTTGGAGCCGTTGGCGTCCAGGTATTTGAGCGCGTGCTCCGCGCGCTTGCGGATCACGTAAAGCTTGCGCTCGAAGGCCGCTTCGTCGGGAATTCCGGCGGCCCGCCCGATGAAGGCCATTCGGCTCACGGGCTCCCCGGCCTTGGCCGAGTTCCCCAGGGCGCGGTTGTCCGTGGGAACGTCCCGCCAGCCGAGGATCGTCTGGCCTTCCTCGCGGACCAGGGCGTCGAATTTCTTCTCCGCCTCGGCGCGCTTTTGGGCGTCCCGGGGGAAATACATCATGGCCACGCCGTAACGGCCGACCTCGGGCAGGGCCACGCCGGCCGCCGTTCTCAGGAATTCGTGGGGCAATTGGATCAGGATCCCGGCGCCGTCGCCGGTGTTGGCTTCGCAGCCGGAGGCGCCGCGGTGGTTTAAATTGTTCAGGACGGTCAGCGCGTCCGCGACGATTTGGTGGGACCGGACCCCTTTGATGTTCACGACAAAACCGATGCCGCAGGCGTCGTGCTCGAATCGGGGATCGTATAGGCCCTGCTGTTTGGGTTCGCTCATTTTTTTCGTCCTGTCCTCGTTGACATGGCGCCGCGGTCCGGCTTTTCTTCGTTCGGCGCGCCGTCCGCCCGCAAAGCCCGCACGAACCCCGCGACGTCGGG
>DAOQNO010000378.1:0-1888 GCA_035332125.1 Elusimicrobiota bacterium
CCCAACCCGCCGGCCCCGGCCCCCCCCGCCCCGACCCCCGCTTAAAACGTCGGTCCGATGGACAGGTAAAACGTCCAAAAGCGGGCGTCGGTCCGCTTGGCCGCCTGAACGTCGGCCCAAAGCGGAAAGCTTTGAAACACAAAGGCCGGAAACCCCACGCCGGCCCCCACCGATTGACGGACGTCGGTCCATCCTTTGGACCGGAGTTCCCGGCGGCTGTTCCAATCCAAACCCGCGTCGGCGAAAAGCGTCCCGTATATCGCTTTCACGGTCACCCCCGCCATCACCGGCAGGGTCGCGCCCCGAAGATAGATCAGCGGCGCCCGCCATTCGGCGTTGGCCAGCAGAAACCGCGTTGATCGGACGTCGTCGCCCCGGCGGGGGTAGCCCCGAAGTCGGTCGGCCCCGCCCAAGCGAAGGCGTTCCGGCTCGTGCCCGACGCTCGCCCCCGCCCGCGTTCGAAAAGCCAACGCGCTTTCCCCCCCCGTGGGGAAAAAGACGTGGTGCTCCGCCCGGTGGGTCCGGTAGCGCCGGTCCGTGCCCAGGGCCCCCGAAGTCCATTTCTCTTCCAACGAGAGGCGGGAACCGCGCGTGACACCCAAATAACGACCCGCGGCCGTGTCCCGGGTCCAACCCGCTGAAAAAGTGTTTTCGTCCTCCTGAAAATCCCGGCTCGGGGAAAGGGAAAACGTCCGGTCCCGGTGCAGCAACGAAACGGCCCCTTCCAGTCGGTGGAACCGGTCCAGGGGATAGCGGGCCCCGAGGGTCCGCACCGCTTCCCGTTCCCGATCGGTCCGATCGACGTCGTTGTAAAAGCTTTGCCCCGAGGCCGCGAGAAAGAATTCCGGACGGAAACGGCGGTAGGCGTATTCGGCGGTGTAGTCCAACAAACGGTCCCCGCTGGCGTATTGAAAGACGAGGCGCAGATCGTGGTCGCCCAGCCACTCGGAGGATTGCCAGAGGGCCGCCGCGAAAAGCCCGCCCTCGGAGGAGTAATACACCACCGGGAAAAACAAATCGGTGGAGGCCTTCCACCGGTAGGGACGGGCTTCGGCCACCGGTCCGGGCGGCGGGGGCGGCGGAGCGCCCGCCGCCGAAGCGGCCGGTTCCCCCGGTCGGGTCCACAGATCCGGCGCCGCCCGATAAAGGTGCATGGATTGATCCCGGTAGCTCGCGAAATAGGAAACCCCGCCGTCCCGGGAGAACACGGGCGAGAAGTTTCCTCCCACCACCCGGGTCAACCGGGACACGGCGCCGGAATCGGGATTCCAGCGGTAGAGATTTCGAATGGCGGAGGTTCCCTCCCCCACGAAAAAAACGTCCTTTCCCTCCGGCCCGAAAACCGGCTCGGTCTCTCGGCCGGGCAGGCGGGTTTCAGCCGCGGCCGCTCCGGCTTCCAGGTCCCAAAGCACCAATTGCCGATCCGGCGGGGCGTCCACCCCGGCCGGCACCTCCCGGGAAAAAACGAGTCGACGTCCGTCCGGGCTGTAAGCCGGCTGGTCGTCGTCTTCCGGGGTTTGAGTCAGACGTCGGAGAACGCGGCCCGCCCGGGATATTTCAAAAAGGTCCCGCCGCCCCACCACCAGAGCCGAGACCGCCAGGCGGGCGCCGTCCGGTGAAAAAGTCGGCGACCGCATTTCCGCCAGGGGCGCGCGAACCCGGCGAAGACGGCGCCGCTCGACGTCGAAGAGATACAAATAATCCCGTTGTTCCTTTTCGCCGAAAAAAGCGATCCACCGCCCGTCGGGCGAAAAAGCCAGGGCCCGGTTTTGGGAATGAAGATTCTCCGTCCGCGCCCCCTCCAGGCCCGCGACCGTGATTTCCTCCCCCGTGTCCAACCGGCGCACGATGACCTCGTGGCGACCGCCCCGGTCGCGGGCCTGGAGGG
>DAOQNO010000379.1:0-1880 GCA_035332125.1 Elusimicrobiota bacterium
GGTGCGGGCCACCTTCAAAATGCGATCGAAGGACCGGGCCGAGAGACCCAGACGGGCCACCACCGACTGAAGCAATTTTTTCGACCCCTCCCCCAACTTGCAATGGGTCCGAACGTCCTTGGACCCCATCCGCGCGTTGACGGCCGCGCCGCCCAACCGGGCCGACTGCCGCTCCCGGGCGGCCAACACGCGGCGCCGAACGGCGGCCGAATTTTCGGCGGCGGGGGCCTCCTCCGTCAACTCCGCCAGGCGCAGGGCCGGGACTTCCACGTGCAGGTCGATTCGATCCAGAAGCGGTCCCGAAATCTTCGTCCGGTATTTCCGAATCTGAAAGGGCGTGCAGACGCATTCCCGTTCCGGGTGCCCTTGGTAGCCGCAGGGGCAGGGGTTCATGGCGGCCACGAGGGTGAAACCGGCGGGAAAAGTCACCGACTGGGCCGCCCGGGACACCGTGACCGCGCCTTCCTCCAGGGGCTGGCGCAGGACCTCCAAAACGTGCCGATCAAATTCGGGGAGCTCGTCCAAAAAGAGGATGCCGTTGTGGGCCAGGGACACTTCCCCGGGCCGGGGCACGCTGCCCCCGCCCACAAGCGCCACGTCGGAAATGGTGTGGTGGGGGCTTCGAAACGGACGGTCCCCGAGCAGGGCGCCCAACGCCATGCCCGCCACGGAATGGATCTTCCGGGTTTCGATGGCCTCTTCGAAGCTGAGGGGCGGCAGCAGGCCGGGAATCCGCCGGGCCAGCATGGTTTTGCCGGACCCCGGCGGCCCGATCATTAAAATGTTGTGGCCGCCGGCCGCCGCCACCTCCAGTGCCCGTTTGGCGAAAAGCTGCCCTTTCACGTCGGAAAAATCGGGGCCGTTGGGCGGGTCCGCCGGGGAAAACGCGGGGGCGACCACGGGGGCGGGGGTCCATTCCCCCCGCAGGTAGCCGACGGTGTCGGTCAGGTGGGAAGCGGGAACCAGGGGAAGGCCCGCCACCACCGCGGCTTCGGCGGCGTTGGCGGCCGGAAGTACGAGAGCCTCAAACCCCATTTTCTTGACGGCCAGGGCGATGGGCAACACGCCCCGCACGGGACGCAGCCGCCCGTCCAGGGCCAATTCCCCGATCACGGCCACCCGGGCCAGCCGTTCGACGGGGAACCGCTCCTCGGCGGCCAACACGCCCAGGGCGATGGGCAGGTCGAAGGCGGTCCCCTCTTTTTTGACATCGGCGGGCGACAAATTGACGGTCACCCGACGCACGGGAAAATCGAACCCGGAATTTCGAACGGCCGCCACCACGCGGTCTTTCGATTCCCGCACGGCGGCGTCGGGAAGGCCCACCGTGGAGAACACCGGCAGGCCCGGCGACAGGTCCACCTCCACCTGAACGATGAACCCGTCGATGCCCGTCACCGCCGCGCTGGACACCTTGGCGAGCACGGTTATTCCTTGGAGAGGAATTTGAGGCCGAGGATCCCGGCCAAAATGAGCCCGATGGAGATCAGGCGGAGGGGGTGGCGCGACTCGCCGAAGAGGATCGCCCCGGCGACGGCCGTGCCGACGGCGCCGATGCCCGTCCAGACGGCGTAGCCCGTGCCCACGGGGATGACCCGAAGGGCCCGGGACAGAAACCAAACGCTCAGGACCATTCCCGCCACGGAAGCGACGGAGGGCCCCAATCGGGTGAAGCCCTGGGCGTATTTCAAGCACACGGCCCAAAACACTTCAAAGAATCCGGCGATGGTGAGATCCAGCCACGGCATGGGAAAAAGAATACTCGCCCGGGACCCGGGGAGCAAGGGGTCAGCGAATGATTTCCGGAACCCGACCCGACAAGACCCGGGCCATCCGAGCGGCCCCGGCGTCGGACGCGCTGTGAAGCCGCACCCGGCGGG
>DAOQNO010000380.1:0-1876 GCA_035332125.1 Elusimicrobiota bacterium
CCGCTCACGTAATGCGCGCCGAACAGGGCGACGCCGAGCGTGGCGTCGTTCAATAGGTCGGAGCCTTCGGCGTAGCCTGTGAAGGGGAGAAGGAAGTTCACCGCCAAAAGCAGCACCGATTCCAAGGCACCGAAGAGGGCGAAAGAGAGGTTCCGCGAATTCGCCAGGGAGGGGAACCGGTCCAGGAGCCGATTCGCCACGGGCGCCCACCACCCCACGGCGCCCCGGGTCGGGCCGTGGGCGGGGGCCGCGGCGGCCGGTTTGGTGGCCGAGAATCCAAGTCCGGTCAATACTTCGGTTTGAATGAACCGGGTCAATTTCGGCCAAAGGGTGTCCGGCTCTTCGTCAGGCATTTCAACAATCACGAGCTTGTCTTCAAAGCCGAGTTTTTTGGCCTGGGCTTTCAAAACCGCCAGGGCCGTGGCCGCGGGTCGTCCGTCCGGCCGAAGGGCCTTGGTGTCGACGAAGGCGATCAGGAAGTCGGGTTTGCGGGCGCGCAGGGTGTTCTCGTCAAATTTGGTCGTGGCGGGCGGAACATACACTTCCGGGGGCACGGCCGACACGTTGGCTTTCAGGGCCTCGGCGCGGTAATGGCGCGTCCGTCCGAACCCGTTGGCCCCCAGGCCGGCGGAGAAGAATCGAATCGTCTTCAGGGCTTCGGGGTCCGGGGCCTCGGGCAGGACTTCCTTGTACTGCGTGCCTTCCGGGAAGTCCAGCTTCATCCCGCTGCGCATGGTCAGGGTCGTGACGGTCCCTTCGGGGGACGTCACTTCCAACCGGGGCAGAATGGCGTTGATGGAGGATTGAAACTGATCCCTCTCGGCGGCCGGGACCAGGGAACTGTTGAAATTGAAGAGCGCTTTGCGCGCCAGGATCTCCGATATGGCGCTTCGGCTTTCGTTGTTGGAGCAAATGAACATCCCCGTGACGTGATCGTCCTCGGTGAGCCGACCGCCGCGGCGCAATTTTTCAACGCTTGCCCGGAGTTTCGCGCCCGCCCGGGCCAGGACCGCTTTGCCTTCCGCGTCGATGTATTTGGGGGCCGCCGGACCGGCGGTGGGCGCGTGGCCGGCGGTCAAGGCCGTCCAACCGAAACGGGCGGCGGCGCGGTTGTGAACGACGTGCAGGACCACGCCGGCCAGGGCGCCCAGGGGGGCCAGGAACAGCCCGCCGAAGGGATCCATGAAGGCCAGGAGCAAAGGCGCGTGAATGGCCATGCCTCGCAGGGCCAGGTTCCACCGGGTTTGCCGGGAGGCGGGGGCGGACTCCAATTCCCATCGACCCAACCCGTGGGTCCCCGGTTCCGCGGGTGCGAACCGATAAACGGAACGGTGCGAAAACCCAAAAGCGACGTTGACGAGGGCGAAGAGGCCGGTGGCGGCGAAGAAGGAATGGTCGATGGAAACCCCGAAGAAGGAACCCAAGGCGCTTATCAAGCCGACGCCGGCGTAAAAGAAAGCGCCGGTGACGATCGATTCCACCAGGGGGGCCTTTTCGTTGACGATGAGGTTGAGGTCGGCCGGATTGTTCTTGTCGAGGCCGTAGGCCCAGGCGAGGAGGGGCACCAGTCCCGGAATCGTCGCGGCCGCCGGCGTTGCGGGGCCTTCACTTAAGAAGGCATCCAACTGCCGCTTAACGTTTTTGTTTAACTGCTGCCAGTAGGAAAGACTTTGTTCCCATTCATTGTAAACCTTGTCGTTGGCGAGGACGTCGGCCACGGCGTCGCCCGTCGCTTCAATGTATTTTTGAACGGAAACAAGGAAATCGCGACCGGCTTCGGTTTGGATGGCGGAAAGGATTTCCCGATCCACCGTCCGGTCGTCGATCATTCCCAAGTTGCGAAGGGTGCGGAAGAGGAATTTAGCGCGGTCCTCGT
>DAOQNO010000381.1:0-1876 GCA_035332125.1 Elusimicrobiota bacterium
CGGAGGACGTCGCGCTGGTCCTTCGGGCCCACAGC
The DNA here is from genome assembly GCA_035332125.1 of Elusimicrobiota bacterium. GTDB lineage: Bacteria > Elusimicrobiota > Elusimicrobia > FEN-1173 > FEN-1173 > JADKIY01. Next base: position 36 of record DAOQNO010000381.1, read on the forward strand.
GCCCTGGGCGCGGGAGCGAAGGAGACCTTAAAAGACATCGCGGGCCTCACGGAGCGGCACGTCCGCCTGGCCCTGGTGTTGGCCCTGGCCGACGTCGCCGACGGATACCGGGACATGCACCGGCCCTACATCCAGGCCCTCGTTCGGCAAAGCGGTTTTCCGACGATCGGACAACTGGAGCGCGAATTCTTGAAATACACCGGCCGGTTGGAAGGAAGTCCCTTTGCCGGCGCCCTACCGGATCCCGCCGCCGTCTTCGCCCGGGCCTCGGCGGAGCCTTGGTTTGCCGTTGCCACGGAACGAACGCTCATCGAGCACGTGGCCGGTTTGGTGCAAACCGGCGCGGCGGGTCTTTCCGGGGCGGACAAAGTCCGGCTTCTGGCGCGGGAAATTGGAAGCCACCGTTTGACGGAATTGGATCCCCCCGCCGATCAATGGTGGCCCGCCCTGGTCGATGCCCTTTTCCTTCGCGGGGCGGCCGGCGACGGGCGGGGGGCGGTGTTAACGTCCCTGTTGGCCGATCTCCGCACTGAAACGGCCGCGGGACGATTGGACGCGCGGTGGCGGCTGGCCGAATTGACGGCCGCCCTTCTTTCCCCCGCAAAACCCGGGCCGGCGGCGCCCCGGGAAATTTTATTGGCCCGGGAATGGACGTCCGAAAAGGTTTTGGCGAAGGACATCGACGCGACGGCCCGGGCGGTTCGAGAACTTGCCGCGCAATTCCCTTCGGTGGCCCCGGCGGCCTTGTCGTCGTTGACCAGCTACGCCCTGGGGGAAACCGAAGGACACGGCGCCTGGGACGGTTCCCCGGCCCGGTTGGAGCTATCCCGTCGTGGGGACACCCTGCGTCTGCGAATTGAAAACGACGGGGGTTACCCGCTTCCCAACCAACCGCCGAAAAATATTCGAAATCGATCCTTTACTCCCGCGACCGCCGAGCCGTTGATTTACAGTTCCCGGGGGGTGGAGTCCGGATCGGGCGCCGGCACGGCCTACATCGCCGTTTATTTCAATCAAATTTATCAACGCGAGGTGCCGAAGGAGTTGACCTCCCGGGCCCGCTTGGCCTGGACCCAACGAACCCTCGGCCCCAACCGCTATCGAATCGCCCTGACGGTGAACATTCCGCTTCATTCCGCCGTCGCCGCCCGCGGCGGGGCGATTCCCGCGGTCACGGCGTATTGGGAACCCAAGTTCGTTTCCCTGCTGGGCGAACGTTGGGGCCGGTACCTTTATCGCGCGGTGGCCGGGCCCACCCTGGAAGACCTGTTTGGCGGGCTGGGCAATTCCGAATCCATCAACAGCGCCCTTCTTTTGCCGATGGTGGTCGGCGCCGTGATGAACCTTTCGGGCGATCCGGTCCTGGGGGCCTTCGTTCCGGCCTTTATCCTCCTTTTCAACCGATTGTTGTTCGTGGTCCGTCATCCCGAAGGGCAGCGCACGGAAGCGGGTTTCATCGCCGTCCTGGGCGGCGCCGGGGCCTTCGCCGTCGCCTGGATGGGCGCTTTCTCTCCCGTGGCGGCGGCCCTCGGGTTCCTGGCGGGATGGTCCTTCCACGTCGCGACCAACGCCGTGTCCAATTTGTCGGTCCTTTTTCAAGGGAAACCCCGGGAACCGTCGGCGCCGTCGACCCCGGCCCGGACCAAAATCGGCCTCGTGCTTTTGATGATGGGGACCCTGTTCCTTTCGCCCATGTACCGGGGCGGCGGAAGCGCTTTGATCGGGGCGGCGGCCGATCGTTGGGCCGGTTGGACGATCGCGGCGGCGGGACTCCTGGTCCTCGTCACCTCGGGCAATCCGTTGATGAACGCCAAGCGCGGCCTCGACCGTCTTTTGACTTC
>DAOQNO010000382.1:0-1865 GCA_035332125.1 Elusimicrobiota bacterium
AGGTCTTTGCCCGGGCCCACGGGGTTCGACCCGAAGGCAACGTCGCCGACGGCACGGGGGAGTTCGCCGGGGAAAACGTGCTTTTCCGCGCCCGGTCCGAGGCGGATCTCGCGGCCGAAGGGGGGTGGACGATCGAGGACGTGTCCCGGGGGTTGGCCGGGTCCCGATCGACGTTGTTCGACCGCCGGCGATCCCGCCCCCGGCCCTTTCTCGACGACAAAATACTGACGGGCTGGAACGGTCTGGCCCTCTCCGCCCTGGCGAAAGGCCACGCGATCCTGGGGGAGGACCGTTATCGGGAGGCCGCGGTGCGATGCGCTGAATTTCTGAAAAGCCGTCTTTGGGACGCCGCCGGAGGGCGCCTGTACCGCCGGTGGCGCGACGGGGAACGCGCCGTGGCCGGTCAGGCCGACGACCACGCCTTCTTGATCCAGGGCCTGGTCGATTTGTACGAGGCGACCTTCGATAGCTCTTGGCTCCGCTGGGCGGAAACCCTCGCGGAGGTTTTTCTTCAAACCTTCGTCGACCGGGAATCGGGCGTGGTCCACGCGACGCCCCCGGACCAGGACCCCCGTTTGCCCGTGCGGGCCCGGGACGAGGGCGACAACGTGGAGCCGGGCGCCTCGTCGGTGGCGGTGGCGGTTCTCCAACGACTGGGCCGATGGCGGGCCCGCGCGGATTTCACCGCGATGGCCGGAAAGATCTCCGACGCCTTGCGGGGTCGGGCCACCGAGGCGCCCCGGGCGTTCCCGGGGTTTTTGTCGGCCGTGGTCGTGGACCTTTGCCCCAAAAGCGAATTGGTCATCGCGGGCCGTCCGGGCAACGAGGCGACCCGGCGCCTGTTGGCCGAGGCTCGCCGGGTTTTCCGCCCCGACCTGTTGGTCGTCTTGGAGGACCAGGCCGAAGGCCAGGCGGCCCTGGCGGAACGGCTGCCCCATTTGGCGGGCCTTCACGCCCCGGTCGGTCGGGCCCGGGCCTATTTTTGCCGCGAAGGAGCCTGCGAGATGCCCCTGGACACCCCCGAAGCCCTGCGCGCTCGATTGACCGGGTTTCCCCGCTGGTGAAACCGTGAGGCGCCGTCGTTCCGCCTTTTTTCGCTCCGCTCCCCGATGGTTCCTGGGGCTCCTCCCGGCCGCCTCCCTTTTCGCCGGGACCCCGGGCGTCGCGGGGGAAGGGCCCAAGCGCGTGATTGTCCGTTACCGGTCGAGCCCCGCTGGGAAATCGCCCGCCGTGGTCGGAGCCCCGGCCTTGAATGGACTGAGCGCGGCCTTCGGCGTTCGTTCCCTCGGCCCTGTTTTTCGAGCCCCCCCCGCCGCCTCCGCTAAACAGGGCGCCCCCGCCCGGTCGACACTCCAACAATCCCTGCGCCGGGACCTTGAAAGCGTTCAAGTGCTCATTTACGAAGGGCCGGACGATCCGGAAGTCGTCGCCCGAGCCTACGCCGCGGACCCCGCCGTGGACTGGGCCGAACCCGACGCCCGCTTTGAGGCGTTCCGGGTCCCCAACGACCCCGATTATTCCGACCTGTGGGCCCTTCCGAAAATCAATGCGCCCGAGGCCTGGGACGCGAGCACGGGGGGCGGGGTGGTGGTGGCCGTCGTGGATTCGGGGGTTGACGGGGCCCATCCGGACTTGGCAAGTCGAATGTGGTCCAACCCCGGCGAAGTTCCGGGCAACGGTTTGGACGACGACGGCAACGGGTTTGTGGACGACGCCGGCGGGTGGGATTTTGCCAACGAGGACAACGACCCGGCCGACGACGCCGGCCACGGCACCCACGTGGCGGGGACCGTCGCCGCCGCGGGCGACAACGGTCTCGGCGTCGTCGGGGTGGCCTTCGGCGCCCGGCTGATGCCCGTCAAGGG
>DAOQNO010000383.1:0-1864 GCA_035332125.1 Elusimicrobiota bacterium
CGGCAAAATGTCGCTGGCCGAAAATAAAAAAGCCAAAAAATGGACCGTGCTCGTGTTTTACCCGGCCGACTACACCTTTGTTTGCCCGACGGAATTGGCCGATGTGGCCGATCAACACACGGAATTGACCAAAGCGGGGGCCGCCGTGTTTTCCGTCTCGACCGACACGAATTTCGTTCACATGGCCTGGCAGCGCGAGGAAAAACTGTTGAAAAACGTGAAGTACTCCATGGCCGCCGACCCGACCGGGAAAGTCTCCCGCCTCTTCGGCGTTTACGACGACGCCTCCGGTCTGGCTCTTCGGGGAACGTTCATTATCGCCCCCGACGGCAAATTGGCCAGCGGCGAAGTGAATTTCTTTAACGTCGGCCGAAACGCCGCCGAATTGCTTCGCAAAGTTCAGGCGAACGCCTATTTGGCCAAACACCCGGAGGAAGTGTGCCCCGCCAATTGGAAACAAGGGGACAAAACATTAAAGCCCGGTGCCCAGATGGTGGGGCGTGTGGCCGAAGCTCTGAAATAAATCTTCATCGACCGCCCCCGCCGGCCCTCCGGGGCCTCCGCCCCTCGGGGCCGGACACGGTGGGGGCGGTTTTTTTTGAGGGACTCCCGGGCGCGCGACGATTTCACCGGGAAACCAAGGGGAGCGGAAATGGCACGATTTGATACGGGGGCCGACCGACGGCACGCGGTCGTCGTTGGAGGCGGGTTCGCCGGGGCCGCGGCGGCGACGGCCCTCGCGGAGGCCGGCGTGGCCGTCACCCTCGTGGAAGAACGTGGAACCCTGGGCGGGCGAACGTCCTCTTATCGGGACGGCGTGACCCGCCAGGACGTTGACAACGGCCAACACTTGTTTCTGGGGGCATACCGGGACACCCGGGCTTTCCTGCGCCGTCTGAAGGTTGAAAATCGCCTGCGGTGGCTCCCGGGGGCTTCCACCGAATTTTACGCCCGGTCGGGCAAAAAATCCGTTTTGAACCCCGGTCGACTTCCCGGCGCGTTGGGATTCTTGCGGGGCGTCCTGGGTTTTGGGGCGTTGACGTGGCGGGACAAAGCGTCTCTGCTCTACGGTTTGACCCGACTGCGATGGGATCGGTCCGACAACCACGGCGGGAGGACGGTGGCGGCGTGGTTGAAAGGCCTGCGTCAAACCCCGGGCGCCTTGCGGGCCTTTTGGGACCCCCTGTGCTACGCCACGTTGAACGAGCGCCCGGACCGGGCCGCGGCCGACGCCCTGGTGTCCGTCCTTCGCGAAGGGTTTTTTAAATCCGTTGAGGACCGCGCTCTCGGTTATTCAACCGTTCCGCTGGGACGCCTTTGGGCGACGGAATTGCCGGCGTATTTGAAAAACCAGGGCGGCGACGTGGCGGCCAAGATCCGGGCCACGGGATTCGTCGTCGAAGACGGGCGGGTTCGCGCGTTGGAAATTGAAGGAGGGACCCCGGTGCCGGCCGACGTTTTTGTCTCGGCGGTGCCCCTTCGGGCCGCTCGGGCGCTGATGGGGCCCCGGGTGCCGGCCCTGTCGGATTTGCCGAGCGACGCGTCGCCCATCGCCGCCGTCAATTTTTGGTTTTCCCGGCCGCCCTTTGCGGCCCCCTGGGTCGGATTCTTGGACCTGGACATCCAATGGGGTTTCAACCGGGAAGTTCTTTGGGGGCGCGGCGCGGAGGGGCAGGTGTCGTTGGTTCTCAGCGCGGGGCGCGATCACGTGGCGCGATCCAGCGATCAACTCATCGCCCTGGCCCTGGCGGACCTTCGCCGAACCTTTCCGGTTTTTAAAGAAGAGCCGACCCACGCCACGGTGACCTGGGAAAAGGAAGCCACGCCCGCCCCGACGCCGGGGTTTTGGCGCGGACGGCCGGGG
>DAOQNO010000384.1:0-1862 GCA_035332125.1 Elusimicrobiota bacterium
GACGCGCTTCGAAAATCCCATCGCTACAACACGCCGCTTTTCTTCGCCCTGATGGACATCGACCACTTCAAGACACTCAACGACCGTTGGGGCCACGTGATCGGGGACCGCGTGCTGGTTCACTTGGCCCAGATGGTGCGCCGCCTCGCCCACCCGGGGGTAACGTTGGGGCGCTTCGGCGGCGATGAATTCGCTCTGATCATGGAAATGGATTCCCAGGTGGAGGTGTTCGCCTGGTTTGAACGCCTGCGTCAGCTGACGGCGGAATCGCCCCTTCGGGACCGGGAGGCCTTGATTCGGTTCACGATCTCCGCCGGCGTGAGCGCCTACCTTCCCGGTCGGCCGGCGCTGTCCGATTTGATGGCCCAGGCCGACCACGCCTTGTACCAAGCCAAACGGGCCGGACGCGATCGGGTCGTGGCGTGGCGCGCCCCCGGGTCGACGTCTTCCTCCACCGCGCCGGTGAAAGGTTAACCATGTCCCGCGTCGTTCTTCAAAACGTGTCCAAATGGTACGGCCTGGTGCCCGCCGTGCAGAACGTGAGCCTGGAAGTGGAAGACCGGGAATTGTTTGTGCTGGTGGGACCCTCGGGATGCGGCAAGACGTCCCTGCTTCGCCTGATTGCCGGCTTGGACGACGTCTCGGACGGGAAAATTCTGATCGACCGCCGCGTGGTGAACCACGACGCGCCCAAGTCCCGAAACATCGCCATGGTTTTCCAGAATTTCGCCCTCTATCCCCACATGACGGTGTTCGACAACATGGCCTTCGGTCTGCGCATGCGGGGCTATTCGGACGAGGAGGTTTCCGCCCGGGTTCGCCAGGCCTCGGACATGTTGGAACTGACCCCGCTTCTGGACCGCAAACCCAACGAAATATCCGGCGGTCAGCGGCAGCGGGTGGCGGTGGGCCGGGCCATTGTTCGCAAACCCCGGGTGTTTCTGTTTGACGAGCCGTTTTCCAATCTGGACGCCAAAATGCGGGCCGAAACCCGGGGCGAGCTCCTGCGCCTTCACCAGCGGCTTCAGACGACCATGATTTACGTGACCCACGACCAGGTGGAGGCCATGACCTTGGGGGACCGCATCGGGGTGTTGAAGGACGGCGCCGTTCAACAAGTGGGCACGCCCCTGGACCTTTACCGGCGGCCCAAGAACCGTTTCGTGGCCGAATTCATCGGAAGCCCCTCCATGAATTTCTTCCACGTCACGGTGTTGGACCGGGGCGACAGTCTCTGGCTCGACCAGGGGCATTTCCAAATCAAACTGCCCCCGCGCTACCGGCGGTCGGGGTTCCTCAAGGACGGTCAGGAAATTCTTCTCGGCATTCGGCCCGAGGACATTCACGACCGACTTTTCCAATCGGGCGGGGTCACGGAGGGCAATTCGGTCATCGCCATTGTTCAGCTGCTGGAGCCCATCGGGGCCGAAACTCACGTGCATCTGGACGCCGGCGGGTCGCGCTTTTTGGCCCGGGTTCATCCGGACAACCCCTTGGAAATGAACCAACCCATGGAAGTGGTTTTTGATTTGGACAAGTTGCACTTGTTCACAAAAAACGGGAAGGAACGACTGCACTCGGAAGTTTAGATGTTTGGTGCAGGAGGGGGGACGTTTTTGGGTTGATGGCTCCTTCCGACCTCTTTCCACAAACAGGGGCCGCGCGTATCCGCGCAGCAAGCAGGGGCGTTGGTGAGGTCTTGGCCCCTTCCTACAAACAGGGACGTTGCCTAGCGGCAACGCGTGGCGGGGAGGATTGAACTTTTAAGCCTGGAACTTCGTTCCAGGCCAGCCGCTGTGAACCCCCACTTTCGAGGCGGGTATCGTGCTGGTGTACGCGGGTTAAATTGGTGCCGGAGGGGG